>JAAZKI010000037.1 GCA_012799905.1 Lentisphaerota bacterium
CTATCGTTTTTTTGACTATTCAGCCTGAACAGCCGGGATGGCATGGAGAAACACTTCAAGTCGCCTCCCGCTTGGCCAGAATGACCTGAGGGCCACCCCAACCTCGTAGAGGTGGCACCATGAGTAACCCCAGGTGAAGCGGAGCGGAACCTGGGGATGGATGCCCCCCAAGCTTGAGCCTCGGAGAGGCGCACAAAAGCGTTGACTTGAAGAAAATCTTTCCCCAAAAACAAAAAGTTGGTCGATAGCAGCAATATATCCACATCCCTTTGCGCCGTAGGCGCTTAACCATGCTTAACCCCAGGCTTTAGCCTGTGGGAGGCATACCTAAAAAACTGGTGCCTTGTAAAGGCACTACAGGAGACTGCCCCATTGCACTTGGCAAGCGCCTGCCGACTGTTCAGACTCAATATAATATGCTATATTGAATCTTCATGCTTGTTTCTGTGTGCCTGACCGCACCGACGCGGCCAGGAAAAACCAACCCTCACGAACGAAATCGAGAACTTGGAGCCATCATGACGAACCGTTTCACCCTTTTCCCGGGCGGCAAAAGCAAAGTTCTGACCTTGAGCTACGATGACGGCAACATCGCTGACCGACGCTTAGTCGATATTTTCAACCGCCACGGTCTGCGTGCCGCCTTCCACCTGAACAGCGCTTATCTTGACAAAGAAAACAAAATCACCCGGGCAGAACTGCCGAACCTGTACGCCGGACACGAAATTTCCTGCCACAGCTGCACGCATCCATCCCTGCATCAAGTCTCCAACGAAGAGATGATCCGCGAATTGCTGGACGACCGCCGAGCCCTGGAAGATGCCGCCGGCGCTCCTATCCGCGGACTGTCCTACCCGAATGGGCGTTTTGACGACCGCGTCGTCGAAGTCGTCCGCCTCTGCGGCTTTGCGTATGCTCGCACCACCATCGCCACTGCGGCCTTTGGTCTGCCTGCCGATCCCCTGCGCTGGGCTGCCACCGGGCACCACAAACACGACATTCTCGCCAAAGGCCGCCAATTTCTCGAAATGCCCTCTGGCCGTGAACCGAGCCTCTTCTACGTCTGGGGGCACAGCTATGAATTCGACCGCGAAAACAACTGGCAGCTGATGGAAGACTTTGCGGCGCTGATGGGAAACAACAACGACCTCTGGTACGCCACCAACATTGAGGTCATCGACTACCTTGCGGCTGTCCGCCGGATCATCAGCTCGGTTGATGGCAGCATGCTGAGCAATCCCAGCGCCATATCAGTCTGGGTCGCCCACAATGGCGCCCCAGTCGAAATCCCGGCTGGCCAAACGGTGAAATTCGACCGCTGAACGCGAAGGGAGGAAAAGGCGCACGGCCCTTTCCTCCCACTCATAAAACTTGGTTATGCTTTCGGACAAGTTCTGCCTAACGGCTGGCGTTAGCCGGTAGACTCATTCGATGACCTTGATCCACAAGCCATGCAGATTGCAGTATTCGCGCACAATCATGCCCGGCTTGAGACCCACGTAGAATTCTGCTTGCGGGGCGTCGCCCGGCTTGAGGTAGTAACGGTTGACATAGTCACCATTGATGATCTCAATCCAAACGATGTAATGCTTCTCCGTCATCGGATGCGCGTCAGCGCCGACTTTGACCAGGGTGCCAGTGCCCTTGGCTTCAACGACGGGGACGTGCTTCTCTCTGGAGGCATCAACCGTATTTTCCGCTTGCAGCTCCATCGGCCTGCCGCAGCAGGACGGAACCACTCCCGGCATCAAAATCTCAACCACGGAACTGCAAAGCGAACACAAATAAACCTGCTGACGTTTGACTTCCATTTCAACTTGCTCCTCTACGGGGTAATTTATTTCCTTCTCTTGGCCGCAGCGAGGCGCGGACTTCGCGCTTGCCGGTTCGACGGCCATCTGACCCGGCCTGGTTCTAAACCCAGCTCCCAAACCTCGTCGTGACAAAGAAAAAGACAATGGCCGGGAGCCTTTGTTCCATAATCACAGCCGCGCGAGCCGATTTTCCAGTCCAGGCAAAATCATCAAACTACGTCCAACAGAAGCGTATTCTCAGCGCAACGGCAACGCGTTTTAGTTTCACTGACGCTGGCTGGTTGACAAGCCCCCGCCTCGCATTATCTTTCCTGTAATGCCGAGTTCTCAGCGGCGCTAGCAGCGCCGCCTCCGCCCTGCCGCACTCAACCAAGGATGACGACGATGGCTCTTGACCCAATGGTGTTTCCTGAACCGCCCAGCCGCGAAAACTGGGGATTTTTGCGCGAACTCAAGACCCGTGAAGTCCGCCGGGCGCTCTGGACGCGCACGGCCGACCCGGAACATGAACTCGACCTGGCCAATGGCTTCCGCCTGCTCAATAACTTCCCGAACGAGGACGGCTTGCTGCAAACAGCTTTCAACGACCTCGATTTATGCCTGGCTGAACTCGGCCTCACCGCAACCGGGCCAGTCCCGATTCGCCTGCAAAAAGCCGCTGTGCAAGGCAAAGAAAGCTACAGCCTGGCAGTTGACCGGGATGGCGTCACCGTCACGGCAGAAGACCGCGAAGGCATGCGCCGGGCAATCTTCTTCTTAGAAGACCAGCTCAACGGACAAGACGGACCGTTTCTTCCGTATGGCGTCCAAACCCGCAAGCCGTGGATCCGCAACCGGATTTCACGCTGCTTCTTCGGGCCAATTAAACGACCGCCGTTCAATCGCGATGAGCTGATGGACGATATGGACTACTATCCGGACGAATACCTGAACCGACTCGCCCATGAAGGCATCAATGGCCTCTGGCTGACCGTTGTCTTCCGGGAACTGGCGGAAACATCGTTCTATAAGCGAGACCCCGACGCACCCCAACGCCTGGCCAAACTCCGGCGCACCATCGACCAATGCCTGCGCTATGGCATCAAGACCTGGATTTTCG
The DNA here is from genome assembly GCA_012799905.1 of Lentisphaerota bacterium. Lineage (GTDB taxonomy): Bacteria > Verrucomicrobiota > Lentisphaeria > Oligosphaerales > Oligosphaeraceae > JAAZKI01. The sequence continues at coordinate 2,914 of JAAZKI010000037.1, forward strand.
CTATCGAGCCCCGATGGCTGGCCAAGGACGACCCGCTAATCAAGGCCAACCCGGAATTAGCCGGCGCCATCGGTTGGGATGGCAACCACGCATTCTGCCCCAGCTCACCGGCCGCCCAACAGCTGCTCTATGAAACCACCAAGGACATTTTCACGCAGCTCCCTGGGCTGGGTGGCTTCCTCAACATCAGTCATGGCGAACGCATCACCAACTGCCTGAGCACCGTCCCCGCCACCTCCAACAACCCTATCAACTGCCCACGCTGCAGCCAGCGTCCCAAATGGCAAATCCACTATGACACCACCAACGCCCTCAGCCGCGGCATGCGTGAAGCCAATCCAGAGGCGGAAATGATCAGCTGGCTCTACCAGCCGCAACCGGCCCAGGAGCGCGCCGACTGGGTCTATGAACTGGCACGACACGTGCCCGAAGGCGTCGTCCTCCAATACAACTTCGAATCCGGCGCTATGCGCAAACAGCTCGACCGCTGGCGTAGCGGCGGCGACTACTGGCTGTCCTATATCGGCCCCAGCGCGTCGTTCAGCCGCGTGGCTGAGAATGCGGTCGCCAACGGGGCAGAAATGTCCGCCAAAATCCAGGTCGGCTGTTCGCACGAGGTGGCTACGGTTCCCTTTGTTTCGACGCCGGGGCTCCTGTATCAGAAATACAAAGCCATGCAGGCCAAGGGCTGCGCTCATGTCATGCAATGCTGGTATTTCGGCAATTACCCGGGCATCATGAATCAGGCAGCCGGCGAACTGGCCTATGAGACCTTCGAGGACAGCGAGGCTGACTTCCTGCTCCGCCTGGCGCGGGGCAAGTGGGGTCGCTACGCCCCAGACGTCGCCGAGGCGTGGGGACACTTCACGGAAGCCTACAGCAACTATCCCTTGTCCAACGACATGCAATATTACGGCCCAATGCACGCCGGCATCACCTGGCCGCTGTTCCTGAAAATCCACTTGAAGCCGCTCGGGCCGACCTGGAAGCCGGACTTCCCGCCCAGCGGCGACACTATCGGCGAATGTCAGGAAAACCACACGCTGGAAGAAGCCCTGCTGCTGGCGACCCGCATGACCGAGGGATGGGACAAGGGCATGGTCATCCTCAATCGAATCGCGCCGGCCTTCGCTAATGACCGCGAACGCAGTCTGGATATCGGCGTGTCCGCCGCACTGGGATTGCAATTCCGCAGCGCTCGCAATATCCTCGAATTCTACCTGCATCGGCGCGAATTGTTCCTGCGTGAAAATGCAGACCGCAAAGCCTTGCTCGCACGTCTGCGCGAACTGGTTGAATTGGAAAAGGCCAATGCACGCAGCATGATTGAATTGTGCCAGCAAGACTCCCGGCTGGGCTTCCATTCCGAGGCCGAAGCGCACCAGTACTGCGAAGACCGCCTGACCTGGCGCCTGCAAATCTTGGACGAACTGCTCGCCGGCGAGTTCGCCGAGGTGGAAGAAGCGGTGAACGCCGGCCGACCACTGCCCATGTCAGACTTTGAGCGCAACGCCGCCACCTATAAAGTCAACAGCGGCTGGCATGACGACGGCGCCACTCGCTGGCGCGTTGACCGCAACGGCTGCGGCGACCTGGTCATTGTCCTGGACGCCAAGACCCAAGACCACCCGTCCGACTCTTTCACTTTGGCGACCTTAGACGCGGCCGGCACACGCTTCCCATGGACGCTGACCATCAATCGCGGCGGCCATTCCGCCTTCAGCCCAATTGCGACGTGCGACATCGACGCCACTCCCGAGACCTGGACAGCGACAGTGCGACTGCCGGCCTTGTTCTGGAACAACGACCCGGTCATGGAGCCGCGCTATTTGTACATCCGCCGAAACGCCGGCCCCGGCAAAAACGGCCAGCCAGCCTTCTGGTACTCCTGGCCGGCCAGCCCCAATCCACCCCGGGCCCGCCTCAACCTCGGCGCCATCCAAGGAGACTTCTGCGGCCGCTTGGTGTAAGACGCCAGCGCGTTTCCGAGCCGGCGCACCTTGGTCAGTCTGGAAACATGCAGCCTGGCCCTTGGCCACGTCATAGGCCAGGCCGCCCACTCAACTCACATTCTCTGCAAACAGGAGAATTCCCATGTCAACTCGCCGTCTGTTTAGCCGAGTTGTTCTGCTGACGTTCCTGGCGTTGTTGCCGCTGGCCGCCCAGGATAGCGACTTCAAACCTATCCGGTTCCCTCCAAAATACCGTGGCCACTTGCAAGGATTCTGTGTGGACGACGACGCCATTTATATGTCCTTCACTTCGATGATGGTAAAAGCCGATTACAACGGCAATATCCTGCTGGAAAAGCCGATTGAATCACATGCCGGCGATATCTGCCTTCACGAAGGCAAAATCTACATCGCCCATAGCGTGCGCGCCAAAGGCGCAGGAGCCGGCAGCTTCGTGACCATCCTCGACACCGACTTTAACCAATTAAATCGCATCCCACTGCCGAAGACACCACGGCCAGACGGCATCGGATTCCTGAACGGTTCCTTCTTCATCGGCCAAGACGAATTCGGAAAAGACCCACACCCTACCAACTATATCCATCAATATGACGAAAACTTCGTTTTCCAGAAAAGCCACACGGTTGAAATCGGCAACACCCACTACGGCGTCCAGACCATAGCTGGGTTCAACAATGAGCTGTGGATGGGATTTTACATGAATCCACGCAAATACGGCATTTGCCGATTTGACGCCAGCGTCGTATTTCAGGAAGGGTTTGCCAGCCCCGGCGCCTCGGAAGGACTCTGCGAGGCGCCGCCTAGCCGACGCGGGCCGTTCCCGCGCCTGATCGTCTCCTCCAATATCAATGAAACCAAGGACGGCGTCCGATTATTCGGCACTTTGCTCCGCTTCTATGAATTCGATGGCGAGAAACTCAATCGGCTGAAGTAACGCCGCCAGGAATCATGGTACCGATGGAGTTAAACGTCAACAGAAACGGAGTCACGTGATTATCAGCGCCAGTCGCCGCACCGACATTCCGGCCTTTTACGCTGAATGGCTTTTACGCCGCCTGCGGGCCGGATATGCCGAAACAGTCAACCCGTTCCGGCCGTCCCAAGTCACCCGAGTCAATCTCACTCCGGAACACGTGGACGGCCTCGTCCTCTGGAGCAAGAATCCAGCGCCGCTCCTGCCTTTTCTGCCGGAGCTGATAGCCTTTGGCATCCCGTTTTATCTTCAATTCACCGTGACCCCGTATGACGCCGCTCTGGAGCCTGGCGTCCCCCCGAAAAGCCGCGTCATCGACACATTTCTGCGCTTGTCAGACCAACTTGGCCCGCAGCGGCTGGTCTGGCGTTATGACCCAATCATCGTCACTGAAGCGATGACGCCGTCTTGGCACTGCGAACATTTCGCAGCGCTCTGCGCCCAGCTAGCGCCATCCTGCTGCCGCTGCGTCATCAGCTTTGTCGACCCCTACCGGAACAGCCCCCAGGCACAGCTGGCGCCGGACGCGGCTGACATGCACGCCATCGCCGCCGGCTTTGCTCCCATTGCGGCATCCTGGCGCCTGCCGCTATTCACCTGCGCCGAACCGATTGACCTGTCCAGCTATGGCATTGCTCACGGCGCCTGCATTGACAGCGATTTGCTTGGGACGCTTGCCGGCCGAAAGCTGCACATTCCCCGCGACCGTCATCAACGCCCAGACTGCGGCTGCGCCAAAAGCATTGACCTCGGCCGCTACGGCACCTGCCGGCATGGTTGCACATATTGCTATGCGACCGGCCGACGACCGCCGCGCCCAATGGACGGAGACCTGATTCAACCCGTTGCGCCGCAAGCCTGATTGGATTGTCCCCCCGGCAACCGAAACCCTCGTGGCAGGGGAACACCTGCCTGGCGGCGTCACTCTAAATGAACGTCTGAAAACACGGCGCTTTACCTATTCAATCATCGTCATCACTCAGAAAGCCTTTCCATGAATCTCTTCCAACAGATCGCTAAGGTCTTCGGCCAGGTGCGCCAGAAAAACCCGCTGGTGCAGCACCTGACCAATGTCGTCACCATCAATGACTGCGCCAATGCCGTGCTGGCCATCGGCGCTACGCCAATCATGACATCTTCAGAGCAGGAGACCGCTGACCTGGCACGGCAGGCAAAAGCCGTCCTCCTCAACATCGGCACTCCGGACGAATTCAGCGAGGCGGCCATGCTCGCTGCTGGTCGCGCCGCCAATGCCTCTGGCATCCCCGTGGTGCTCGACCCTGTCGGCGTCGGCGCCACGCCCTTCCGCCACGAGCTGGTCAGCACCATCCTGCGTGAGCTGCAAATCGCCATCATTCGCGGCAACCTGGCTGAATTGCAATGCATTGCCGGCGACCACGACGCTGCTGCCACCCGCGGCGTTGATTCCGTCGCTGTCGAAGGCGACAGCAATGCCGAAGTCGCCCGCCGCGTTGCTCGCCGCTACCGCTGCATCGCCGCCATCACCGGCGCGGTGGATTGCATCAGCGACGGCGTGAGCCTAGTCGCCATGCGTAACGGGCACATCCTGATGCGACAAGTCACTGGCACCGGCTGCATGACCAGCTCGCTTTGCGCCACCTGCATCGGCGCGGCGCCGGAACAGCCCCTGCTGACCGCCTGCGCTGGCGTCGCCGCCATGAGCGTCGCCGGTGAAATCGCCTACGCAGACCTACGCGAAGGCGAAGGCACTGGCAGCTACCGACGGCGCATTATCGACACGCTCTCCACGCTCACGCCAAAACGCCTGGAAAGCCAGCTTCGACTCGACCAAGCCACCGACAAATCGATACGTAACTGAACCGGCACAGCGGCAATAAGTTACAATTTAATTTGCTGTTGCCATTACGGTCGATTTTGCCGCCTGGTAATGGGTCAGTCTTCTGTAGCGCCTCTACAAGGCGCCAGTTTTGGAGTATGCCTCCCCCCCCAGGCTAAAGCCTGGGGTTTAAGCGCCTACGGAGCAAAAAGATGTGGACGCTGTGGACATGGCGGACAACGTAGTCCAAGCTCACTCTCGCCCCTCGCCCCTCGCCCCTCGCCCCTTTCCTGAGACCGCTGCTCGTCGGATTTCCGAATATCAATGAGTGACCGATTACGCCGCCTGTAAAAAAAAATACCCACTCCCACTTGCATTCGCTTCTAAGCATGCTATCTTCTCTCAGAAACAGATTGCAACAGACAGGAATCAACATGAAACAGTCATCGAGAAATTATGTTGGCGATCTTCCTACTCGGAGCCGTTATGTCGCCGATTCGATTGAGAGCGACATTTTGTCTGGGGTGCTGGCTCCGCAGACGCGTCTCAAGTCGACTCGCGCCTTGGCCGCTGCGTTTGGGGTTGGCACGAAAGTCATTGTCTCTGCGATGGACATTTTGGAACAGCGCAATCTTGTCATTCGGCATGCTCGGCAGGGCGTATACGTCAAGACCAAGGAAGCGCAATCCGGGATTAGGGACGTACTGCTTTTTGCGATGGACGAGAATGCCCAGGAAAGCAGTTTCACCCTGACCATGCATGGTTTGCTGTCCTTTGCAACGATTGCCGGCTTTGATTTTTTCACCCGTTTTGTCACGGTTTCGCCGGAGACTCATCTTGAACGTCTGAGCACCGAGCTGGCGCGGCTGGAGAAAATCGGCTATCCGGACTGCGCCTTAATCATTCCCTACCAGTTTCAGCGGGAGCACGTGGAGCGTTGCCTGCAGTTGCCGTATCCGGTCATTTTCGTCGGCGATTTCTGTGATGGTGACATACCCGACCTATCCTATCGGCGCATCGCCAGTTCTCCGAAAGACGTCATCCGCTGCGCCGTCGACTTTGCCTGCCGGCGTGGCTGTGAATCCATTGTGTACATTGCATGCGAACACGCCGCGCAACTCAGCTACAACCGCCAGAACCTGGCTGAACTGTCGCGTCTCGGCCGTGAAGCCGGGCTGGAAGTCAGCACCTGGGACGTTCCGGGCGACACCCGCGACCTCCAATTCACGGCAGAAAGCATGCTGCGCAACCGCCAGGTGCGCCTGCGCGACCGGCAATTGCTCTTAAGTGCGCATTTTGACCTCACCCGCCTGCAACAGATTGCCGCCCCGGAGGTGAGGGTCGAAATTCTCAACTGGATTCGGTCGCAACGCTTTCCAACGCCAAGGTACATTGAACGTGATTTGCGGCCATTTTTCTTTGCCATTTGCGAACTGATCAAACGGGTCGTCGCGGGCCAGGCGCCCGAACGCGACATCATTTCCGTGGAAACAGAAGCAAAAATCTACGAAGCCACTGAAACCACATAGGGTGGACTATAGCGTACACAGCCTATTTTTTAACCACGGATGAACACGAATGGACACGGATTTTTTATAGGGTTGTTGTAACCACTGAACACGCAGAATACACGAAAATTTTTGTTAAAGTGCGAAATCTTGTGATGAATGCTTGTAGTATTGGTCACCGATTGATACTCGGAACTCCGGCAATCTACGGCGCTAGGCACCCCCGGGTAAAAGCACTTTAGTGGACAGTGGACAATGGACGGAAGTGGACTTTAGTGGACATTAGTAGACGATGGACTGTGGAC
>JAAZKI010000401.1 GCA_012799905.1 Lentisphaerota bacterium
CCATTGACGGAATTGCCGATGATTTCACCATCAATGAAACCGGCGGCGGCTGTGGCAAAGGCGGCCAGTCGCCGCTGCCAGTGACTGAGGGCGGGCCGCATATCAGAATCAGAAATGCTGTCATCGGCGGCCGTTGACGACCCCATGTCGGCTTGGGCCAGGCCCAGGTGGGAGATGATTTTCGTTACAGCAGCGAATGTTTGAAAAAGGAGAAAAGCGCATGCGTGGTGCAGTGAAAATAGTCGCGGTGTTCCTGGTGGCTTGGTCCTGGGTTTTATATGGGGCCGATGTCATCAAGACCGCTGTTGGCGAGACGTTTAACCAGTCGCCATTTGAGTATGAGCTGCGCGAGCTGGAGCGGCGTCAAACGCACACGGTGTATGCCATTTCCTATCCGTCACCGGTTGTTTCCGACTTGGAGAGCAACAACACCGTGCACGGCGAATTCTTCTTGCCGCACGGATTGCCGCCGACTAAGTCGCATCCAGCGGTGGTGATCAACCACATTCTGGCAGGCGGCTTTGATTTGGAACGGATGATGTGCACCACCCTGGCCAATAATGGCGTGGTCGCTATGTTCATTACGATGCCCTACTATGAACGACGCGGTGACAACCGCGGCCGCAAGCTGATAATGGAGTCGTCTGACCGATTCATTAAGTCGTTGGAGCAGGGAATCCAGGACAATCGGCGGGCCGTGGATGTCTTGGCCAGCCGGCCAGAGGTGGCGGCGGAAAAGATCGGCATCGGCGGCGGCAGCCTGGGCGCCATCGTCTCAGCCAGTGTCTGCGGCTTTGAACCGCGCCTTGAAAGAGCATTCCTGCTCATGGGAGGCGGCAACCTGGAGCAAATCTTCCGCCATGAATCACGCGAGACAGCGCCATTCCGGAAGTTCCTGGACAGCCTGGATGATGCTTCGCGGAAAACGACATTGGACGCATTGACGCGACTGGACCCGGTTTCCCAGGGCGAGGCATTGCACCGGCTCAGCCGCTTTGGCCGACTGCGGATGATTTGCGCCTCCGAAGACCATGTCATCCCGCCGGAATGCTCGCGCGCCCTGGCCGAGGCCGCAGGTTGCACCATCACCTGGCTGCCTGGCGTGAATCACTACACAGTGGCATCGCAATCAGCGTTCATCTTCGCTGAACTGGTGGATTTCTTCACAGTGCGGCGGCCATCGGAGTGGAAGCCGGTCGGTGCGAACGACGGCGACAAGCCTGAGGCTGTCGGACTACGCCTGCTGGGCGGGTTTCTGCGGGAATTGAGCCTGATGCTGGCCGGGACGCCAACGCCTGGATGCGGTCATCATCTGGGCGTCAGCCTGGCAGTGGATTACAAAGGCGGCAGCCACAAGGCCGATATTCAGCTCAAACGCGGTGCGAGGGGATGGTATGCGCTGTCCGGAAACGTGCCTAAGCTCGGCCAGGCGGCTTTTGGACAGGCCAAGCACCCGTGGATGGCCGGCGCTAAGGAATCCCTGTATGTCGGTTCACAGAACGCCGTGGACGAGCGGCGCTTTGACGCCTTCATCGCCCCAGAGCAGCTGCTGAAATACCAGATGGCGACCGGCGCGCTGGCCAGCGTCGCCATGGCGCCGGAGATACTTACCGGCTATACCCGGGTTGCGACCACGCCAACCACCGAGGGCATGACCCGGGTCGCAATTGATATCCCCCATCCTGACTTCTTTGGCCGAATTAACCTGGTGTTTGACGCCAAGGGCGCACTGAAAAGCGGCTTTTTCTCGCTCAGCGGCGTCCAAGGCACGTTGACTATATCCGAATGGCGTCTGGACGCAGAGACGCCGGAGACGGACTTTGCGCCGCCGGCTGGCCGCACCGCGCGTGAGGTCAATCAAGAGGATGTCTTGCGCATGATTGCAGCGATTTTCAATCGTCTGCTTGAATCGGTGAATTTCTGAGGGCCGCGCTGGCCAGGACTGTTTGCTGCCAAAGGCAAGGAGGGTGTTTTTCATGCGTACATGGTGTTTATGGCTAACCGCAGTTGTGATGTTGTCCAGCCTGGCTCTGTTTGGCCAGAATATCAGGGTTATGACGCGGGATGCGCATGGTTTGCTGGCGCAGACGCAGGGCAAGCGTGTGCTGTTTGTGGCTGGGACGCCGGAAGAGATGGGCGCTGCCCACGGTCGGCTGCTGGCCAGAATTATTCCCAAAGTCACGCCGCAGACGATGTCGCTGGTGGCGGCCGGATACTGTTTTTCCAAAGGGGAGTGGTTTTACGACCGTCTCGAAGAGATTGTCACCCGCGCCAAGCCGCATACGCCGGAGCGCTTCCTGACCGAATGCCTGGCCATGAGCAAGGCTGCCGGCATTACCGACCGCGATGGCATCTGCGCCAATTTCTTCCCTGAACTGTTTCATTGCAGCGGCGTCGCGGTGCGAGGCAAGGCTTCTGCTGATGGCGAAGTTGTGCATGCGCGCGTGCTTGACTACATGACTGACGTCAACTTGCAGAAATACACGGTGCTGCAAGTGTTTATGCCGAAAGACATGAATGCTTGGCTGTCAGTCGGCTATGCTGGTTTTATGGGAACGGTGACGGCGATGAACGAACATGGCCTGGCCATGGGCGAAATCGGCGGCGGTGGCGAAGGCAATTGGGACGGCATGCCGATGACCTTCCTGATGCGCGACATCATGGAACGAGCCAAGACTGTGAGGGAGGCCGTGGCTATCCTGCAGGAAACACCGCGCACATGCGAATACTACTACGTCATCAGCGACCGCAGCCGCGATATGGTGGGAATTTATGCGACACCGACTGTGCTGGAAATCCTGGAGGCCGGCCAGCAGCACGAGCGGCTGCCGACCGTGCCGGCTGATACGGTGATGATCTCCGCCCCCAGCCGCGCCAAAGTCCTGTCAGAACGCCTGCGTGAAAAGCTGGGCGCCATCACCCCGGAAGCGATGATAGAGATCATCAAACGGCCGGTCGCTATGAAGTCCAACTTGCATAACGCTATTTTCAAGCCAGCAACTTTGGATGTCTGGTTTGCTGACGCGGGCCAGAAAAAACCAGCCTGCGACATGCCGTATGTGCATGTCAACCTGGGAAAACTGATTGAATTCTATCGACGGAATAGTGCGCCGAAGCCTGCACCTGCCCAGTGAATTAGGGGGTAGCCGCTGTACCTGGGAAGAACCAGGTTTTGAGCATTGGCACGCCTTCGGTCAAGGTCGACAAGGCATCTGGCTCAAGACCATGACCAGGGCCGATGCCGAATAAGGTCGGGCCGCTGCCGGAAACGTGTACGGTCAAGCACCCCAGGTCAAGCATCCGCTGCCGCAGAATGCGCAACAGCGGGAATTTCGCCAACACGCAATACTCAAGGTCATTATGGGTTAGTTGGGCGATAGCATTGACATCGCCTTTGGCCAGGGCTGCGAGCAAGTCTTCGATTGCTGGCGGAGCTGGCTTTGGGCTATCCCGCCAATGGCCGTAAGCCCAGGCAGCAGAGACTGGAAAGCCCGGCGATGCCAGCAAGAGCGGCGGGGTTGCCTTGACCGTAATTGGGGTCAGGACTTCGCCAATGCCAGTAGCAAGAGACGGAACCGGCCGCAGAAAAAACGGCACGTCAGCACCCAGCTTGACCGCCAAAGCGGCCAATTCCCGGTCGGAAACGGTCGGGGCAAACAGCCGCCGCATTTCCAGGAGGACAGCCGCTGCGTTTGAGCTGCCGCCGCCCAGGCCAGCCGCAATCGGGATGCGCTTGCGGATGGTGCTTCGCACCTGAGGAGTTACCCCAAAGCATTGGCAGAATTGCTCTGCGGCCTGCCAGCAGAGGTTGCTGGCGTCAACCGGCAGTTCCGGAGCATCGCATTCAATAACTATCCCGGGGGCTGAATGAGGCTCCACGATGATGTCGTCAGCCAGTCCTGGCAACGGCAGAAAAACTGTGCAGAGGTCATGGTAGCCATTTGGGCGCTTGCCGACAATGGCGAGATAGAGATTGATTTTGGCTACAGCGCGCATGTCCGGCTTGCTTCCCTGGTTTGCCTCAAGCGCCATCGTAAATTAAAACAAAAAGGACAACAGGCGGCGCGGCAAAAGTCTGCACTGCCTGTTGTCCTTGACGTGCGTCAATAAAAGATCAAGGCTTATTCAACGCTGAGGGCCTCGACCGGGCAGGCGTCGACGCAGGCGCCGCAGCTGACACAGTCGTCTTCCTTGATGACTGCCTTATCATCGACGATTTCGATCGCTTCGACCGGGCATTCATCTGTGCAAGCACCGCAGCCTACGCATTTTTCTTTATCAACAACAGCGGCCATGATTCACCTCTTTTATAGATTTGTTTCATCTACGATTCCCGGAACGGAATCATTCACACTCCGGGATTAACGAAAGCATAATATAATTCAGTTGCCCATGATGGCAAGGGTTGCACCAGCTTCTTATTTTTTAACGTAATGCGTCAGGTAATGCGTTAGTCTTCTGTAGCGCCTTTACAAGGCGCAGTTTTAGGGTATGCCTTCCCCCAGGCTGAAGCCTGGGGTTAAGCATGGTTAAGCGCCTACGGCGCAAGGGGGCATGACTGTAAGCATGATACATTTTTGCCGGCTGAAAGCCTGTGGAGGATGCGTGTCTTCGCGCCTCAGTCCACTAACATCCATTAACGTCCACGTCCACTCACCACTAAAGTCCACTTCAGTCCACAGTCCATCGTCTACTGAAGTCCATTAATGTCCACTAAAGTCCATTGTCCACTGTCCACTGAAGTGTCTTATCCTGGGTGCTGAACTCCGTAGCTTGCCGGAGCTCCGAATATCAATCGGTGAACGATTCCCAGGTCTTTCCCTGTTTTTAGTTTGACAACCTCATGAGCCGTACTATATTCCTTAGTGTTCAAATATGAACATGCG
>JAAZKI010000532.1 GCA_012799905.1 Lentisphaerota bacterium
GCCCCTCGCCCCTAATTCTCGCCCCTAAAAAAACCTCGCCCCTAAAGGTTTCACGGCATGCCCGCCCATTCTTTCCATTGCTTGGCAAAATCCTCGACATACAAATCGAGATACTGCTCAGAGATTGCCGATGCGTGCGGCAAACGCCACAGATTTGGACAACGCCGCAAAATCGAATTTTCCGGCAGTGGTTCAGTGGAGAACACATCCAGGAAGGCCCCGGCGATGCGTCCTGCTGACAGCGCGGCATAGAGCGGCATTTCCTCTATGGCGTTGCCGCGGCCGACATTGCAGATAGTGACGTGGCTGGCCAGAAGATTGATGCGGTGGCTGTTGAGGATGCCGTTGGTGTCTTCGGTGCCCGGTAGAGCTAGGACAACGTGGTCAGCCGTTTGCAACACAGCGTCAAGGTCATCTTCCAGGAAGAGTTGGTCGTCTGCGGTGAACCAGGCCGGCGGCTTTCGGTCCAAACTGCGCCGTAGCCCGCTAATTTTGACTCCAAACGGCTTGAGCAGGCGGCCAATCCATTCGCCGACGTTCCCAAACCCGAGGATGACCACGTGGCTGCCGCGCAGCGGTCTGATGATGGAGCACAATTCTTTACGTGGCCAAGGCTGGTCGGCAAGCGTGGTAGCCGAGGCGAGCAGTCCACGCGTCATGGCCAAAATCATGCCGACTACGGTCTCTGCGATGATGCGGCCATGAAACGCCCCGTACATGAGCCGCACCTGGGGAGGCGGCTCGACCAGGAAATAGTCTCGGCCAGCTGAAGGCGTTGACAGCACCCGCAGACGCGGCGCCAACTCAAACCACTCCTGCTTGAAAGTCCAGACCATGACGCAGTCTGCTTCCGGCAGGGCCGCGACGAACGCCTTTTCGTTCTCGCAAATCAAAACCCGCTGATTGGGCAGACAACGCTGGAGATGCTGGGCATGGTTGGCGCGGAAATTCCAACATTCCACTTCGCTATGACGCAGATAAACTGCATTAGTGATTAAATCTGTATTATTCATCTTGAAACCTCCATACCGGCAGTTCGCCAGACAGCGTGCCGGGCGTAATGGAATAATATAATGCCCGGCTGCCTGGCCGACCTGGAACCAATGCGAAAAAAGTTCCAGCCGGCCGTTCTAGAGGCGCTGCGATGGAATAATGCCGCTGGTCAGTCAAAGACCAGTTCGCCAAACGACTCTCGGTCATGGAAGCTCATGGTCTCCAGGTTTGGCGACCACAGCGACAATTCGACATCGTGCTTGCCTTTGGCGTTGGGGATAAAATCCTCCCGGCCGACGTTCATGGTCCAGCGCGTTCCGCGTTCCGGGCAAGACACACCCAGGGTGGCGAACGGTATCGTCACCAGGGCCGTCCACACGCCTTCCTTGATTTCGCCCTGGTATTTCCAGGCGCCGTTCCAGGACGGATCGCTCTTATTATAGCGCGGGTCAAGCGTATCTGTGACCAGCCCGAAAGCCGCGTCATAGAAAGAATTTGGGACTGGATTGAAGATGAAATGGTAATACTGCTGCCGTTGCCCTTGCGGGTCCAAAATCAGCTCCAGACAATCCTGGCGCCAGGCCGGGCCGTCGTGTCCCAGCGTCTCGTATTCCAGGCCGGGTTCGACCGTGCTGGCAAAGGCCAGATAGAGGTTATTCTGGTCATAAGTGACTTTAAAGCGCGTCTTGGCGCGTGTTTCGCCCAGTTGAATGCC
>JAAZKI010000347.1 GCA_012799905.1 Lentisphaerota bacterium
ATACAGCGCGAAATCTCTTGGGGCGATGGCGACGACTTCGCACCCATGCCAGACCAGGAAGCACGCCATGTCTTCACCAAGCCGGGAAGCTACCAAGTCACCTTGCGCCGGACTGACAGCAAGCGCCGCACTGTCACCGCCACCAAAACCGTCACCGTCAAGGCCGACATCAAGCCTGACGCCGACACACCAGCCGCCGCCCTGCTCTGCCGCCTCGCTCTCACGCCAGACATCGCCTTGGTCGGAGAACACGTCACCGCCACGGATGTCAGTGGGCACGCCCATGTCACCCGCCGCCAAATCCGCTGGACCGCTGCTGGCGACTACGAAGACTTTACGCCTGCCGAAAATGCCCTTGTCAATCCGGAGCGACAGAACACCTTCGCATCGCCTGGCCACTACGAAGTCACCTTAAAGCTCACCCTGCCGGACCAACGCGTAGTGACCGACACCCGCCACCTCGAAGTCGTCCAGCCAGGACAAGAAGGCCTTGCGCCCCGCCAGCCAGTCTTTGTCATTTCGTCGCCGGATGTGTCTAACGCTGGCGACGCTGGTAAACGCCTGACCTACACCATCACCGCTGCCAGCAACGCTGACAAGATTGCCAGCTTCCATATCGATGACTTCACATTCGGCGGCCGCCCAGCCCACATTGACGGCCGTCAAGCCTCAATCGTCATCTCCACCGGCGGACAGCATGAGGTGCGCGCCCAAATAACCTATCAGACCACTGACGGACAAAGCAAAACCATCCCCCTGGTCGGCAAACAGCTCCGCACCGTCATCGAAGTGAAATAAAACAGCCGTCCGCCTGCAACTCTAACCCGAATTTTTCATCATGGCCTGGACTTATCAAGGAAATGCCGGTCAGCAAAACCGCTGCGAAGACGTTGACGCTTTGCGTGACGCAGTACGAGTCGGCCGCCTGACCCGCTCCACCATCCTCTACGATACGACAACGAATACCACCCTGCCGGCCGGAACCCACCCGAGCCTCGACCAATGGTTCTATCAACGCGACGGCCTGCGCCAAGGTCCCTTCCCGGCCGCCACCCTCCGCCGAATGGCCGCCACTGGCAGACTCCTGCCTGACGACACGGTCACCGACCTCTTTGACCAGCAGCCGCGACCAGCTTTCCAAGACTTCGCCTTCCCAGAAAAAAACGGCCTGTTCAGCCGCCTTGGACAAGCCTTCCGCAACCGTAAACGCCGCGAAATCTCCCTGGCTTTAGTCGGCACCCAAGGCTGCGGCAAAACCGTCTTCGCCACGGTTCTCGCCAATCGACTCTCCCGAACTGATGCCGACCCAAACGCGGAATACCCAATCACCCTGACCCCGGCCAACAACAACACCCTCCACTTCCAAGGCAGAAACTGGGACCTGCTGCAATCCGAACAATGGCCGCCCGCCACCCAGCCGGGAAAATTCAAGCGTCTGCAATGGAATGCCGAACTGGCTGACGGACGGCCCTTCCGCCTCACCCTACAAGACATGGCTGGGCATGACCTCCGGACTATCTTCTCCAGCTGCGCCGGCCTGAATGACGACGGCAGTGACAGCGCCGCCAGCCAGACCCTCGCCCAAATCAACCTGTCCACCGAAGCCCAAAAAGCCATTGACTTCTGCAGTCGGGCTGACATCGTCCTCTTTCTCCTTAATCTCGACGACTTCTTTAACCTGGAGACCGACCGGCCAGCGCCCCTCCGCTCCCACAACGAGGTCATTCTGGCCGAAATGTTCCGCCAGCTTCGCAGCCAGGGCCGACGCTGCTGCCTGCTGCTGACCCAAATCGACCGCTATGCTATCCAGACCTCCTGGACTGACATCGGTCGCCGCGCCTTTCCCTTTCTCTGGCAACAATTTATCGCTACCGGCGACGTGCCGTTCTGCCCCTTGGCAGCTGTGGCCGAAGTCAAGCCAGCGACGGACGCGAAATCTTCGGTCGACGTTCCAGTCCCCGGCTTCCATTCCATTGGGCTGCACGAATTCTCAGTCTGGCTGGAAAAGGCCGTCGCTGACCTGCTCAGCGGCCGTGCGACACCCCGGGAAGACAGCGCCGCTCCCGTCCCCAGAGGCAAACGCCTGCGTTCGGCCTTCGCCCTTCTCAGCAAACGGCTCAAGCGCTGGCGCCGCCGCCAGCCCCGCGCTTTTCGGATCGCCGCCATCCTCGCCGCCGCCCTGCTGCTACTTGCCGCAGCCTCCCTCTGGTGGCGATTCGGCATTGACCACCAGGCTAGGCTCTTAGCCAAAATCGAAGTGAATGACGCCAAGATTGACAACGCCCTGACCAAACGAAAAGCCATGCTCGAACAAATGGCCCTAAACATGCGCGAGCGCATCCGCAGTCTGGAACAGGACGTCGCAACCATCAAAGACAAGGTCTCTTTCCAACATAAAAAGGACTTCATCGGCCACTTTGATTTGGACGTAATCAATTCAAGCGCCATCGACCTGAGCGGCC
>JAAZKI010000497.1 GCA_012799905.1 Lentisphaerota bacterium
AAAAAGCCCCTCGCCCCTCGCCCCTAAAAAAAGCCCCTCGCCCCTCGCCCCTAAAAAAAGCCCCTCGCCCCTATTCAAACTTTGGGAACGTCTGTTCATTCAGCTGTCTATATCGTTCCACGATATCGAGGTAGGCGTCAAAGCGCTGTTGCGGCGGAACATACTCGAGCTCATATTGGTCCACCACTTGTTCAATCTGGCGTTGTTGCGCCAATGCTTCTGCGAACGCAGCTCGTGCTTTCCGGAACTCGGTTCGGAACCGTCGTTCGCGGCCGTCAACCAGCAAACCCAGCGCCGCTACATACTGGTCCAAGGCTGGCTGCAGCAACGGCGATGCATCCTGTCGGATTTCAAGGAAACGTTGCTGCAAATTAGTCAACGCCACTCTATCGAGCTTGTAGTCCTTGAGGATATCAGGCAACTCATCCAGCCGGACTCGCTTAACTGCCGCTGGCCCATTGCCGCCAACCACGGCGATAGACTCCAACGCCTCCACCCGGGCTTCAATGGATTCCCGAACATCGACTCGTCGACCGCGCCGGCTGACCTGGATAACCTGCTGCTCATACCAGCCCTGCAATGTCTGCCCTGGCTTGAGGTTATTGCTCAGGAGGAACGCGCACGCCTCCACCGGCGCCCGGCCAAACGCCTCCATTTCCAGCATCTTTCGGAAAATCTCGCCGCGTTGCCCGGGCAACTCCGCCAGGCACGCTGCCAGCAGTTCAGCATGCAGCATATACAATTGAAACAGGGGCGGCGTCTCGGGAGTGACTCCGCCTTGCAGCAAAATCTCAATCCGCGGGAAATGCCGTTGCGAAAACTGCTGCCGTGCGACCTGGTAATCCGGCTCATACGCGCCCAGGCGGCCCTGGCCATGCATCACCACTCGATTCGTCAAGGCAGCTGCCAGCCAGTCTGTCGTCGCTGTCTGCCCTGATGACCGGTCGAACAACTCGCGAGCGCGGCGCGTCAGCAGTCCGCGCATCAGCCGATAGGTGACCGCCATGACGCCTTCATTTTCGTCATACTCAATGCGCAGGGCATCGGCGTCATTGCGTTTGGCGCCTGGCTCGATAACGACGACGGCGAGAGTCTTTTCCGGCTGCGAACGGCACTGCAAGAGCTGGTCAACGACAGTCGAACAAGTGTCGACATAACGGCCGATGTGCCGCGCCTGCTCCACGGTGTGAGCACTAACCCGGAGCCGGCTGCTGGGGATGTTCTCGAAAAAAGTCAGCGCATGGCAGGCCAAGGTCATCGTCACCAGGAGGGCGACGACCCGGGCAATCCTGCTGTAATGCGCTTTTGCAACAGTCATAGCTGATTCCTGTAACTACTCCTGGCGCTGCCAGCCAGCTAGGGCGGCTATTCCAAGGCGTTCACAGCGGCGAGGAAATCCATGGCCTGCGCCAGCCAGGACGGCGGGATATCGTGCGGCCCGGACATCTCGTCTTTGCTTAAAAGCAAATCCGGCTGCAACATCGGCGCTGCCTTCTCGGCAGTCTCTGCCGCAGGGACTAGCAGCCGATGGCCACCCTGGAGAGTGACGACCTTGACCGGCCCAGGCAAGCCATGCGTCTTTTCTCCAATTAAAAGAGCACCATTTTGGCGCAACTGTCCAGCCAGAACCTCGGCACTGCCGCTGGTCATATGGTCGACTAAAACCACGACTGGCAAGGCCATCTCCTGGATAACGGCGGCAAACGCGGCCGCTGCCGCAGGGTCAGCGCCACTGCCCCCCAACAACGACAGGACAACGCCTTTGTTCTTCGCTTGGCGCACCTCCTGTTGTCGTTGCTGCAACTGCTCGACACAGGCAGCGTCAACCTGCCACACCTGCAACAGCACAAAGTCATTCTCAGCCCCGATCAGGCTTTTCTTGCAACCGCCGACCGGGCTTTCCCCGGAGCCGATGACCGCTGGGAGCGTATCTTCCAAAATCGCCCTGGTTCCGGTCAAGGCCAACAACTGACGCACAAACTCATCCTGCTCAGCCTCGCTCAACTCAGGCGCCAAGCCGTGTTCAGACAACACTTGCAGCACTTCAATGCCGATATCGGCAACCGTTACCCGCTTAACCTCTGCTGAACCGCCCGAAGGCGAAGCCGCAGAAGCGTCACTCGATGACGACAGCGACTCAGGCGCAGGCGGCGGCTTTGCTGACGCGCTGGACGACGGCGGTTCAGGCGAAGGCGGAGATTTAACTGCCGTGCTGGACGGTGCCGGTTCAGGCGCAGACGTCGGCTCCGCTGCCGCACTTGCCGACAACGGTGCCGCTGGCTTAGGCAAGCGGATTGGGCTGGTCATCTGGGCGCTAGCCACGGCGCTTGCGAGCGCCAACGCCCAGAACCACCCCAGCCGCCTCAGCCGAATCTTCAACCTCTGTTGAATTGTCATCATATTACTATCGACCAACTTCGTGTTTGTTGGAAAAGATTTTTTTCAAATCAGCACTTATGTGTCACCCCTACGGGGCTCAAAATTATATTCCATCTCACCCGGGGCTTCGCTACGCTCACCCTGGGCTTTTATGTTGCTTGCCCTTCGTGCCGCCAGTACGCCCATCAACGTGAATTCTTCACTACAAGCGCTCATGGCAAAATTTTACACATTAAACAAAATTTCCGTGTATTCCGCGTATTCAGTGGTTACAAAAACAACCAAAAAAACAAAAATTTCGTGTCCTTTCGTGTTTTTCGTGGTTAAAAAAAATAGGTTATAGTCGGATAGTCCACCCTAAATTTACGCTGCTCTTTGCCCTCCAGCGGCCGGCTTGCCGGGCATACCTCAGCGTCCGCGCAATTCCTGGTCAGCCTCCACGACTTTCTGCCGACGTTTGGCGCGGTCTTCCAACAGTTTTTCGCGCAAGGCAGGGTCTTTGCGGGCTAGGATTTGGGCGGCCAGCAGGGCTGCATTGGTTGCGCCGCCGCTGCCAATCCCGACCGTCGCCACGGCAATGCCCCCTGGCATCTGCACGGTTGACAGCAAGGCATCAAGCCCATTCAGAGCCCCGCCCTCAACCGGAATGCCAATCACCGGCAAAATCGTATGCGCAGCAACGACGCCAGCCAGATGCGCCGCCCCGCCTGCCGCCGCGATGATGACCTCCAGGCCGCGCTGCTCTGCCTGGCTCGCAAACTCACTGACGACTTCCGGCGTCCGATGCGCTGACATCACCCGGACTTCGCATGCGACCCCGAGATTTTTCAAGGTATCCAAGCATCCCTGCAACTTCGGCAAATCGGAATTGCTGCCCATCAATAATGCCACCCGTGCGCTCATATAGCCGTCCTTTCTCCGTTTTAATTTCGTGCCCGCAGCCACGCGCCTGGCCTGGCCGTGGCCAAGGTCTCTCACAAGCCCAGCCTGGAACCGTTGGTCAAAATTTCTTCCAGCTCCGTGTCAGTCAAGCGCAGGCGTTCTTGCAGCCGCTCTATCTCCGACCCCGGGTCCCACAGCGGATAATCGCTGCCATACAAAAACAAATGCCGTGGAAACGTCTGAAATATCTGCTCCAGGTAATTCTGTGGAATAGCGAACAGGCTGCTGGAGGTGTCCATGTAAATCTCCATTCCCACCATAGCTTCCACCACATACTGCCAGTGTCGATAGCCGCCAAAATGCGCGGCGATGATTTGCAGCCGCGGAAAACGCCGCTTGATTGCAGCGACTTTCCAGGGGCAACTGGGATTCTCCGCAGGCGGCAGACTATCGCCGACATGAACCATCAGCGTAAATTGACCCTCCATCGCCCCAAACAGCGGCAGCAGCCCGGGGTCGTCAAGCCGAAACCCCTGGAAATCAGGATGTAACTTAATCCCGCGCACGCCCTGATCCCATAAAAATGCCAGTTCTTCAGACATTTTCTCGTAGGCGGGATGCATCGTCCCAAATGGCGTCACCGCCGGATTCTTCAGCAAGGAGCACGCCCATCGATTGGCGGGAATGACTTGTTCCGGAGCCGTGGCTGCCGAATGGACAAAGGCGCGACTGATGTGACACCGCGCCAGACGCGGCTGCAAATCCTCCCACAAACCCGTCCCTACCGGCGGAATTCGATAATGAGCTTCTAGTTGACGCAGGACTTTCGCCGCTATTTTCGGATGAAAAGCATGCGTATGGACATCAACTCGTTCGGAATCTGACATGATTCTCGCCTCGACTGCTTTCTGTCACCCCACGACCGCGAAAAACGCTCGTGGCGGCCGCCAATCGTTCCTTATTTAGTTTGACTCATACAATGCCGTCGCCCACGGCGGCCGTGTTCAGCATTCATAGACCAGCAACCGGCAATCAATGTTGCCATTTTTCAACGGATGTTCGGCCAGCGGCCGTATCGGTATGTATTTCATCAGCTGCGGGTTGCCTGTTAACAAACAAACGCGCCAGCCTTGCAGTCGGCGGACTGCCGCGCCCAACTCTTGGTACAACTGATGGTCTGCGTCCAAACGCACACCGTATGGCGGGTTTGAAATCAG
>JAAZKI010000318.1 GCA_012799905.1 Lentisphaerota bacterium
CCCCAACCTCGTAGAGGTGGCACCATGAGTAACCCCAGGTGAAGCGGAGCGGAACCTGGGGGTGAAGTCCCCCCAAGCTTGAGCCTCGGAGAGGCGGCACAAAAGCGCTGACCTGACGAAAATCTTTCCCAAAAAACAAGAAGTTGGCCGATAGTAGCACGAACTTTTTTAGAGTTGGATGGTGTGCAGATTGTAACATTCAGAATTTCTATCGCCTATTTCCGTCTTTTTTCTCTGACCGTTCTGCATCCTGCCTCTTGCATACGGGAGCATTCGAACGTGGGAGGGTAAGCATCAATCACAACCAGGACGGTTGCGCTACTTTTTGAACCGCATGCCATCCCATCCGTCTGAACAACAATCCTATAAAAAATTTTCGTGTCTTTTCGTGTGGTTCGTGGTTAAAAAATCCTTTTCGAATGGGGTCTAATTAACAGCCTGAAACAACTGGCCATAAAACTCCTACGCGACATGTCCAAAAACTCCTGCTTGAACCTCGCACTCGTTCTCCTGCTCCTGGCAGCCGGCTGCAAAACCCGGCCGATGACCGCCACGGCTGACGCCACGGCGCCGGTCGTGGTCGACGCGACTTCGGCCGCAGTTTCCAACCCGAGCCGTCCGGCGCAGTGGGCCCAGCCGCTGTCTCACCCCGGGCTTCCTAACTTTCACCAGGTCAACGACGCCCTCTACCGCTCAGCCCAGCCGAGCGCCGAGGGCTACGCCACCGCTGCCAAGCTCGGCATCAAGGCTGTTCTGCGCCTGCGTTCCGCCAGCGACAAGAGTAAAGAGGATCAATGGATCAATGCTGCTGGCCTGGCTCTCCATGACGTGCCCATGGCAGCCTGGAATATCAACGACAATGACGTCATCCGGGCAATGCGCATCCTCCAGCACGCACGCCATGACGGGCCTTTCCTCGTGCACTGCCTGCATGGCGCTGACCGCACCGGCCTGGTCTGCGCCGTCTATCGCGTTCTCTTTGAAAACTGGAACCGTGAAGACGCCATCGCTGAATTGACCGGCGGCGGCTTCGGCTTTCATCCCCTGTTCGCCAACATCCCCCATTACGTGCGTACCTTCGACGTGGAGAAAATCAAGGCCGCGCTCCAGGCTGAGCCGTGACCGCCACTCCCGCCGATATGCAACCCCAGCGACTTTCCGCGGTCTTAACCAAATATCACCACCGGAGATAGAATCTCCCATCTGTACATCAATTCCACGGAAAGGACATACATTTATGGAAAAAATCGTCATCCTCGGCAGCGGTCCTGCCGGCTTGACTGCTGCGCTCTATGCGGCCCGCGCTGAACTGGCGCCGCTCGTCATCACCGGAAACCTGCCGGGAGGACTGCTCACACAGACCTCGGAAATCGAAAATTTCCCCGGCTTCCCGGAAGGCATTCTCGGCTTTGACCTGATGGAGCGCTTCCAAAAACAAGCCGAACGCTTCGGCGCCAAAATCCAATATGGCAATGTCACTGCAGTGACGTTGACGCCGGACGGGCCCCAGAAGCTGACTCTGGACGACGGCAGCACCATCGAAACAGCCGCCCTCATCATCGCCACCGGCTCCAGCCCGCGCGAACTCGGCATCCCGGCCGAGGCCGCCTTGAAAAACAAGGGCGTGTCCTACTGCGCTACCTGCGATGGCCCGTTTTTCCGCGGCAAGGAAGTGGCCGTGGTCGGCGGCGGCGACTCTGCTTTGGAGGAAGCGCTGTTCCTGTCCCGGTTCGCGTCCAAAGTCCATCTCATCCATCGGCGCGGTGAATTCCGCGGTTCAATCATCATGCGTGATCGGGTTCTTGCCAACGCTAAAATTACCGTGCACTGGCATGCGGTCGTCGCTGACCTGGCCGACCCGGCCGCTGGGAAGCTCACTGGCCTGACCCTCAAGGACACCCGCACCGGAGATACGTCACAACTGCCTTGCGATGGATTGTTTGTCGCCATCGGTCATAATCCAAATACTGCGATGTTCGAGGATGCATTGACGTTAAACAACGGCTATATTGTACTAATGTCAAACGAAAGCTCTGCCACCAGCGTTCCAGGAGTTTTCGCAGCCGGCGATTGCGCCGACCATGTTTACCGGCAGGCCATCACAGCCGCCGGTATGGGCTGCCGAGCCGCTATCGATGCGGAACGATGGCTCACTAGTAAAAACCAGTAAGTAATACAAACACACACACTAAGGAGAAACACATCATGTCAGACAAAGTCAAAGATATCAAAGAAGCAGAATTTGACGCCCTAATCGCCAAAGGCACCGTGCTGATTGACTTCTGGGCCCCCTGGTGCGGTCCCTGCCGCGTGCAGACGCCTATCCTGGAAAAACTGGCCGATGAGCTCGACGGCACCGCGACCATCGCCAAAGTCAATGTCGAAGACGAGGCTGCGCTGGCGGCTCGCTTCAACGTGTCCTCGATTCCGACGCTGATCGTCTTCAAGGATGGCAAACCCGTCCGCCAGATGGTCGGTGTGCAACAAGCCCCCACCCTGAAAGACGCCCTGGCTTAACCACGGCAAACCCCAACCCCAAAGATTCTAAACTCAATTGAGCCCTCGGCTCGACGAC
>JAAZKI010000134.1 GCA_012799905.1 Lentisphaerota bacterium
GGACGCACCTGTCGCGGGAACCATGTTCTTCCAGGGTCAGGATGGCGTGGAGATAATAGCCATCCAGGATGCGCCCGCCCGCATGAAAGGCAACTTGTTCATAAACACCAGGCCGGATTATCCCATCAGGTTTAAATCGCCGCCGGATTGGGAGGCGTCCGTCAATGTTTTCCTGGTGCGTCGGGCCGGGGAATCGTATTTGGTCGACGCTGGCAATGCGCCGGAAAGGGGCTCTCTGGCTGCTAAGCTGGCCGCGCTTGGCGTCAAGCCGGAGCAGATTGGCGCGGTGTTTATAACCCACATCCACCCGGATCATGTCGGCGGTCTCCTGGCTGGTAGGGCAGGCGCCGAGGCGGCCGCGCCGACAGCGCAATTCCCCCGGGCGGCCTTGTATATCTCCCGCGTGGAATATGAAGCCTGGAAGAACGATGAGAATCGTCAGGCCCTGGGGCGGTTCTTGCAGCCCTATGCTAATCGCCTGCGGCTGTTTGCGTTTGGCGACCGGCTCCCCGGCGGCTTTACGGCGCGCTCGGCGGTCGGCCATACCCCTGGCCATACGCTTTATGCACTGGGGCAGCTGTGGTTCATTGGCGACCTGGTGCATGCGGCAGGTCATCAGTTCCAGCATCCGGTTGTTTGTGCGCGCTATGACCTCGATCCAGCCCAGGCAGTCACGACCAGGATTGAGGTGATGACCGAGGCGGCTCGGCAGAACGCGGTTGTGCTCGGCGCACATATTCCCTTCCCAGGCATCGGCGCCGTCGTTGGGTCGGTGAGCCTGGCCGGGGTCACTCGGCCTACCGAATGGAAGCATTTCCACTTCCTGCCAATCAAGGGCAATGAGCTGCCCTGAAGCTGGCTCGGGTCGCGTCAGTCATTGCTGTCGCCGGCAGTGGTGACCAGCGGCTCTTCGGCGCTGACTTGGATGGCGTTTTTCCGGCTGGGAAGCAGGAAACCCTCAACCAGGATGATGGCGGCAATGCCAGCGAGGGTGGCCGGCACCAGCCAGAAAGACGCCCGCAAGCCGTAGCGGTCGCCGATGACGCCCATCAGCCAGCTGAAAAAGCCGCAGCCAGGAATGCCCGCACAGGACAGGAGCACGAAGATCATGGTGGAGTCCAAGTGCGGCAGGCGATCGGTGCAATAGACTTGCGTCGTCGGCCAGAATGGCGCCACGCCTACACCGGCCAGGAACAGGCAAGGATATAAGGCATATAACGCATGCGCAGGCGTGGAGAAATTTTCCGGCCGGATCATCAGGATGGCCAGCGCGACCGGGATCGTGCCTAGCGCTGACCAGAGCAGCAAGTGCTTCAGGTGAGACTGCTTGACGAGCCACCCGGCCCCGGAACGCCCGCAGAACATTCCGGCCGCCAACAGCGCTGTCCCAATGCCACCAGCCCAGGCAGAGGCGCCGAAATTCAGTTGGATGAAGCTGGCCGCCCAAAATGTGAGGCAGAATTCACTGCCGCCATCCAGAAACATCATTACGAAAAAGCACCAGAATTTGGGCGTCCGGACAATGGCGATGACGCGTTGCCAGATGACTGCTGCAGAAGTGGTTTCTTTTGCTTCCGGATATCTTTTGTCAGGATGCTCGCGCCACAAGAAAAGCAGAGCCGGGATGAGGGCAATCAGGCCGGTGACGCCGAGGACGATGCGCCAGGAAACTTGGCGACCCAGGAGCGCCCCGCCAGCCAACACGAAGACAAATAGCCCCACCGACCAGAAGCTGTGCGCAGTGTTGACGTAACGGCCGCTTTCCTCGGGATGAAGGATTTGCACAAACGGCGTGGCAATGCCCTCAATCAGGCCTTCGCCAAGACCGGCTAACATCAAAAGAGGCAGCAGGCATAGATAGTTAGGCGAAAGAGCCGTCAAGGCGATGCCAGCGCCCATGAAAATCATGGCTGCGCCCATCAGTTTCCGCATGCCATAGCGTCCGGCCGCAAAGCCGCAGCCGACCATGGCAATCACCATGGCGACGCTGCGAACGCCCTGCAAGAAGCCCCCGGCCGCCATGCCGCCAGACTCTAACGCAAAGTCAAGATCGCGCGCCAGTTGCACCAGGCTCAAGGGAATGATGACCGAACAGCCGGCATAACATGCAAAAGACATAAACGCAGCCAGGTCATAGCGACCCAACTTGTACGGGCGTGAACGAGACATCGAAATACCTGCAAGAAAGACGCGTGATTAGAAAATTGTAACCCAAAATGCTGATAGTCGATAAACTATAACCCGAAGCGGCCGGAATACACCCGGGAAAGGGGGAAAAGTAGAGGCTGAATGCTGAATGCTGAGGCGCATTTCATCATTCATCATTCGTTAGGGGCGAGGGGCGAGAAACTGTTGTTTTATCCGCAGATTACGCTGATGACGCAGATTTTTTGGGGTGTGTTGTACGAGGAAACTAGCCGTGCAGCAGCAGAAACGCTAAAAGCGTGAAATTAAGGCAAGCGCCGTCCACCATGTCCACTCAGTCCACCCCGTCCACAGCTGAAAGCGCAAGGCATAACCGCCCTGGGTAAGTTTCAGAAAAAATCGCAATTTTTTCTGATAGCGCAGTTAACTCTTTGCTGGAAAGGCGGTTAAGAGGTCATTTGAAGTCATCGAAAAGGCAGGGAAAAGGCTTGGTAGGCTTTGCTTTTTTTTTGATATGGAGTACCTTATATACGGTAGTGCAACAACACCGATATGCTTTCTATTGCGTTCCCAAACGATTGTTTGTGGAAGCCCCGTGA
>JAAZKI010000377.1 GCA_012799905.1 Lentisphaerota bacterium
ACCCACGACCTTCTGCTCCGGAGGCAGACGCTCTATCCAGCTGAGCTACGGGTACAGCAGAAAAAACATGCCTATAACATATATCGGGACGGATTGAATGCCAGTCAGCAAGGTGCATTTTTCCAGGGTGAGGCGCCCTGCTGACGACAAGTTGCAGATGCTCCAATGGCAAGACTGCCGAGCTGGCTTATATTATTTAGTTTTACTTTTGCACTAATTGTGGCGGCGCGAGCCGCATTGAATCAGACCAGCGAAGGGATTGTGAATTATGGCAGGCAAGCGGGTATTGTCAGGCGTCCAGCCTTCCGGGACGCTTCATCTTGGCAATTATTTCGGCATGATCGGTCCGGCTTTGCAGATGCAGCAGGAGAACGAGTGCTTCTATTTCATTGCTAATTATCACGCCATGACGCAGCTGCCAGACCCGGCTTTGCTGCGGCAGCGGACGTTTGATGTGGCACTGGATTTCCTCGCCTGCGGCCTGGACCCGTCCAAGACAGTGTTTTTCCGGCAATCGGATGTGCCTGAAGTGCAGGAGCTGAGCTGGATTATCAGCTGCGTGACGCCGGTCGGACTGCTGGAGCGCTGCCACAGCTACAAGGACAAGCTGGCGCATGGACAGGAAGCCAACCACGGACTGTTCAGCTATCCGGTGCTGATGGCGGCTGACATTCTGCTGTATGACTCACACCTGGTGCCGGTTGGCAAAGACCAAAAGCAGCATTTGGAAGTCACCCGGGATATCGCTATCCGCTTCAACAACAAATATGGCGAGGTATTGGTCGTGCCTGAACCCATGATCCAGGAAGAGACAGCAGTCGTCCCTGGGCTGGACGGGCAGAAAATGTCGAAAAGCTACAACAACATCATTGAGGTTTTCGGTGAAGGCAAGGCGGTTCGACAGAAGTTCATGCGGATGGTGACAGACTCGACGCCGATGGAGGAACCGAAGGACCCGGAGAAATGCAATGTCTTTGCGCTGTATAAGCTGATCGCTACGCCGGAAGAGGTCGAGGAGATGCGGCGGCGTTATCTGGCTGGCGGCATGGGCTATGGTCATGCTAAGCAAGCGTTGTATGACAAATACACGGAATACTTTGCGGAAATGCGCGAGCGGCGCAAAGAGCTGGTAGCCAAGCCAGAGATGGTGGAAGACGTCCTCCGGGATGGCGCGAACCGGGCACGGAAAGTCGCTCGGGTGACGCTGGATCGAGTCAGGAAAGCCGTCGGCTTGGCTTGACGAAAAAGGTCGGTTCACGCCGTCGAAGATAGCAGAGCCGCAGGGTTAGTCATGGCGACTGGCCCTGCGGCTCATTGATTTTCCGGAACCGATGAGTTGTGCGGCGCGGCGTCGGCGTCGGGCTCAAGTTTCGTTGGCGTGATGCTGTTGCGGCTCAGTCATTCAGGGGGCCTTGGATGCAGCGATAAGCAGGTCGTGCAAGCGTTGACGAGCTGCTTCAAGTCCGTCGTCTAAATCGGTTAGTAGCTGGAAGGCGACCCATGGGCGGCTCGGCGTCCATAGACGTCGGAAATTCAGGAAGCTTGCTGTTGACTGTTCATCGTTGCTGTACCAGACCCAAAGCAGGATTTGCTGCGTGTTTTGGACGGCGACGATTTCATTGACGGCGAGGTTGTTGGAATTGACGCTGATGTGTTGGCTCTTTTCGTCCAGGATGTTCCCGCCGCTGGTTCGCAGACAGTGGCTCGGTGGGTGGATTTGATGGACATCGTCGCCGCAATGGACGGCGAGGACATGGATGGCGGAGGTGTCGCCGGCGAAGAAGTATTTTTCGATGTCGTTATCGCCGTAGAATTGGCGGTCTGCCTCGGTGATCGGCAGTTCGCGTCCGAGGTAGTTGTCGAAGTTCATGTGAGAGAAGTCCGGGAGGAAGGGCGGGGAGGTGACGTGCATGCCAGCTAGTTCGTGGACAGCGACGGCGAGGAGGACGGCGCAGATGGCGACGCTGAAGCAGAATAGTTCGCGGGAGGGTGTTGTTTCTCGGGTGAGATTGACGGTCAGCCAAGCGCTTGCAGCGACGGCGACAACGACCATGATGACGAGTCCATTAAGGTGCAGAGGGCCGGAGAAATATCCCAGCCAATAGCGCAGGCTGGTTGTCATCAGCATGAGGATGGCGAAGGCTGGCGCGATGCAGTAGGCGCTGCGCCAGCCGAGAGCGAGCCAGAGGACAGCCCAGGCGAAGATGATGGCGCCGACAATGGCGACGGCGTGGATGTCTTTGGCCATGCCGGCCAAGACGATGGCTGACGCTGGCAGCAGAGCCAGCAGGGCGCTCAAGTCCCATCCGTCTATGCGCTCCAGTACCTTAGGTGTTGCAACGGCTACTGCGAGTAGGAAAAGGATGCCGAAGACCCGTCCTGGGCGGTCCAAGGGCGAGTGTTTCCAGGCCTGGACTATGTATGGCATTTTGACAGCCAGGGGAATGAATCCCAGGGCTGCGGCGAGGCAAAGTCGAAGGGGTCGTTTGGCCATCATGGATTGCGCCTTTTTTCGTCGGTATGGCCTTGGTTCAAGGATTCCTGATGCGAGTTGGCGGGCGCTGGTGCGTTGTGCGGCGCCGCAGGCGTCTTTTCCGGGAGGATAAAGCCGACTCCCCAGAGGATGAGGACGGTGACCACGACCATGGCATAGCCAAACCAAGTATGATATGGCTCGGCAAAGGCCG
>JAAZKI010000221.1 GCA_012799905.1 Lentisphaerota bacterium
ACGGAAATGGACTTTAGTGGACGGTGGAGCGAAGATTAGTTTTCCGGAAAATCTTTCTCAAAAAACAAGAAGTTGGTCGATAGTAGTACGAAATTTTTGTTTTTTGGGTTGTTGTAACCACTGAATACACGGAATATACGGAAATTTTTGTGTATGGTTGTTGTTCGTCGGGATAGGATTGCATGCGGATTTGCGATTTGGCCTATAGGTTTTTTGACTATTCAGTCTGAACAGCCGGATGGCGTGGAGAAACGCTTTAGGTCGTCGTCCGCTTGGCCCGAATGACCTGAAGGCCACCCCAGCCTCGTAGAGGCGGCGCCATTTAGTAGTTATAACATGATATTTGAAATCGAATTGAAAGGATGCTTGCAGTGAGTGGCAAAGCAAAGCGCTTGGTGATTGCAGGTTGTGGCAGCCGGGGTCGTGGATATGCCCGGTTTGCGGAGGAATATCCGGAGCGGGCGCAGATTGTGGCGATCGCAGAACCGCGTGACTACTATCGCGACTTGATCGGCGACCGTTATGGCGTGCCTGCAGAACGGCGTTACCGTTGCTGGACGGAGCTGGCAGCGCAACCATGCCTCGGTGATGCGGCTCTGGTCTGCACCCAGGACGACATGCACGAGGAGCCGGCCATCGCCTTTATGCAAAAAGGCTATCACCTCCTGCTGGAAAAACCGATGGCGCCGACTGAGGCCGCTTGCCGGAATATCGTTGCCGCCGCCCGTGAGAGCGGGGTGATTTTTGCGGTCTGCCATGTTTTGCGTTATACTGTGCTTACCCGCAAGGTCAAGGAGCTGATTCAAGCGGGGGCGATTGGCGACATCGTGTCCTTGCAGCGTCTGGAGGGCGTCGGCCACTGGCATCAGGCTCATTCGTTTGTGCGCGGCAATTGGCGCAACGAAAAGGAGTCGTCATTCATGCTGCTGGCTAAGTCCTGCCATGACGTAGATTGGATTCGGTATGTGATGAATGAACGCTGCCTGCGGGTGCAGTCATTCGGCTCCTTGCATTTGTTCCGGCGCGAAAATCAGCCAGCCGGCGCTGCCGACCGCTGCACTGAATGTCCGGCTGCCGTGGAATCACAATGCCCGTATTCTGCCTTGAAAATCTATATCCGCGATCGCGTTCGGCAGGGGCGGACGCATTGGCCGGTCGATGTTCTGACCGCAGATGTCAGCGAGGCCGGCGTTATGAAAGCATTGCGGGAAGGCCCATACGGCCGCTGCGTCTACGCCTGTGATAATGACGTGGTGGATAACCAGGTGGTCAATTTCGAATTCACCGGCCGCCGCACTGCCTCGCTGACGATGACGGCATTCCAGGAAAACGGTCGCAAAACGCGGATTTTCGGAACCCGCGGCACGCTTGAGATCAGCGGGGATACGATTGTCCTGGATGACTTCCTGACCGGAAAGAAAACCACCTTTGACACGAAGACCATGAACGACAACAGCATCCTCAGCGGTCATGGCGGCGGTGACGCCGGGTTGATGGAATCCTTCATGCGGGCTTTGGAAACCGGCGACGCAAGCTGCGTTCTGTCCGGCGCTGAGGAAACCCTGGAAAGCCATCTGATGGTGTTTGCGGCAGAGCGTTCCCGGCGTGAGCAGACTGTGGAGGAGATCAAGGACTGAGCAACAGGGCGGCTGAGTGCGAGAAAAGCCTGGCGCAGAAGCACCATCTCACCCAGGGCTGTGTTCTGGCGGCTCCGTTGGGGGTCTTTTGCTGCTGCGCGTCGGCGAACGCGATAGCCATGACGGACAACGTAGTCCAAGCTCATCTCGCCCCTCGCCCCTCGCCCCTCGCCCCTAAAAAAAGCCCCTCGCCCCTCGCCCCTAAATAAAGCCCCTCGCCCCTAATGAATTATGAATTATGAATTATGAAATGCGCCTCATCATTCATCATTCATCATTCATCATTAGTTGCTTCCGTGGGCTTTTTTGGCGGGCGCGTGCATCTGCGTGCGGTATTGCAGGGGCGACACACCCACATTCCGCTTGAAAAATGTACTGAAGACATAGATATTTGCGAAGCCGCTTTTTTGGGCTATTTCGCCTATGGTCAAATCTGAATTTTTCAGTTGATACTGGGCGTAATCGGCTCTTTTTTGGGCGATGTATTTGCCGATGGGGACTCCGAAGTGTTGCCGAAAAAGCGCCCGCAGATGGCTGGGAGAAAGCCCGACTTTAAAAGCCAGCTGCTTGACGTCACCCAGAATTGCCAGATCACACTCTATGTGATCAATGGCTTGCAGCAGCGCTTCCGGCAGGGGCTCGCCGGCTTTGATTACCAGATGTGCGCTGCTTAGTTGCGCCAAAAGCTGCATCAGCGCCCAGGCAAGCTCCTCCTCGCTGTGAGTGAAAAAATTCCGCAGGAAATTTTGCAAGCTGCGCAAGACATCGGGTGTCAATTCAAAAAGCCCGCTGCGTGGAAGATAACGCTGCAATCCGTTCACTTCAAAGGTGATGAATAGCCGCCTGTAGCCAGGGGAGCCAGGATGCAGGAAACGTAAAGCAAAGGGCGGCACGTAAAGCAGCTCTCCCAGATGCATCTCCACTTGTTGACGTTCAACATAGTAGACCATCTCATCCAGGGGAATGACCAGCGTATGCCGGCTGTGAGAATTCGGGGCGGAAGCCGTAAAATCGTGGAAGAAAACCAGGATATTATCCGGCAAGGAAAAACCATGGGGGAGCCGTCGGCCCGAAAAAAGGTCTTCAGGCTCTGTCATGCTTTCCGCATAAGAAAATAAGAAATTAAAATCGTCAGTTTTCATAATGCTTTTTTGTTTCTATTCTAA
>JAAZKI010000142.1 GCA_012799905.1 Lentisphaerota bacterium
CGCGCCATCGCTGACAGCCTGAAAAACAATCACAGAATTATCGTCCTGCACAACCGCAATGACTTGCAGGCGGTCGCCGAGGTTGCTGGCGAGCCAAGCGAGGTCGGCCTCAGTCAACAGGAAGTCATTGCGGTTGTGCAGGACGATAATTCTGTGATTGTTTTTCAGGCTGTCAGCGATGGCGCGCAAAGACAGGCCCTCGGCTAATTCGGAGGCTGTCATGGTGTCCCGGTGCTGCTGCTGGCGAGCCTGAGGCAGGATGTAGTCCTGGGCATACGTCATGTAGGAAACACCGAGCGCCTCGGTGTGGACGGCATTGCGCCGGAAGGCGGCTGGGTCATGGCGCAAGAGGCCGAGGTTGTGGCGTCTCTGGGAAGCGCAGATGGTGTCAGCCAGGGCCAGGCGCAGATTGAAGCCGATGAGGAATTGCGATT
Source organism: Lentisphaerota bacterium (assembly GCA_012799905.1). GTDB lineage: Bacteria > Verrucomicrobiota > Lentisphaeria > Oligosphaerales > Oligosphaeraceae > JAAZKI01. The sequence continues at coordinate 435 of JAAZKI010000142.1, forward strand.
CTTCGCGGGTGATTGGGATGGGCCTGGGCGGCGAGCCGGGCTGCTGGCGTCTTTGGGCGTGAAAGGCGCTGGCCAGGCGTATGAAGACGTCTTCAGCGCGCTGTTCCGGGTCAGGCCAGTTTTTGGGGATATCGAAAAACTGGTCGATTTGCTCAAGGGCGTGGATGGGGTCAATGGGCGGGTTGATGGCGACGTAGCGGTCGATGTGCAGCTGTCCGCTGTCAGCGCCGCCTTCCTGGGCTGCCAGAAAGAGCGCGTTGATGGCGCCGAGCGAGTAGCCGAGCACGGAAATGGAGTTTGGGGCTTGCTTGGGGTAAAGCTGGCTGAAGTCGGCGACTGCATGGGTGAGGACCAGGCGGATGGCTTCGGCGTCACGGCTGAAATTGCCGGGCAGGTCATTGCCGGGAAGACCGAGAAAGAAGTCAGGATGCAGCGTCGAACTCAGGGTGATGACATTCCATCCGTTTGTCTGCATCAGTTCAGCTAAGGCGAGGACGCCGGTGGACATGCGGTGGCCGCCCACGCCCGGCAGGATGACGATCATTTTGGTGGTGTCGGCCTTGGCTTTCCAGAACGAGTACGGCAATTTTTGCGAGGCGCCGGGAAGCTTGAGATTCCTGGTTACGCCTCTTTGGAAAAACGTCTCTGAGCGCGGCTTCAGAGCCAGGAATCCAAATGATTCATCCGGGTCGCCGGCGACTTCTGAAAGCGGAAAGTCGCGGGTTTTAGTTTCGCGGTCAAGCAGATACAGGGCTTGAGCCATCCGATAGGTGTCGTCCTGAGAGTCGAAAATTTTCTTCAGGTTGGGGGCAGTTGACAGCGCTGTATTGGCGTAGGTGGCGGCATTGACGGCTGTGGCTGCGTCGCTATTGAACAGCCAGAAAGTGAGATTGAGGGGCAGGTCCAGAATACGCCCGAGCAGGTCGCGGCCTGAAGAGGGGCCTAAAAATGGCAGGTTGATGAAGAAGCCTGGCTTGAGTCCGTAGTGACCCATGGTCTGGCCGAAGTCTTCATCGTGGCTAGGCATGCCCCAGCGGCTGGCTTGGTCCCGGAAGCCGAGGATGCCGACCGTGGAATTGACGCCGAAGCGCTTGGTTTCCTCCCAGGCGGCTTGAAATTTGCCTTGCAGGCAGGTGTTGACGAGTCGAACCGGGAAGAGCAGGTTGTGACCGCAATTGGCAATGCTGGTGCGGGCGGTTTCCGGCACGAGGAAGTTGTAGCTCACGCCGACCGGATAGAGGACATAGCTGACCAGGCCTTGATTGAACATGTGCATAGAGCGGTTGAAGCCCTCTAAGTGGTCATCTGCATCCAGAGGCTGGCAGAAGAGGCCGATGCCGGGGGGATAGGCGGGGGCTGAGTCAGCGCCGCAGCTGATTCCCGCAAACAAGAGACAGCTCAGGACAAAACAGAACCAGAGAGAATGGCGTAGGCGGTTACGCATGGGAAGATTTTGCATGATGGTTGATGGTTGTAGAAGGAGGGTAGGAATGGGACTCTGGGCAGCGTGGCGCGCTGTCCCCGAAAAGATTAAGACTCGGCCTTTTCAGGGGTTGACTGGGGAGCATCATCCGGGAGGGCTTCGACGGTGATGGAAGCGCCCTCAATAGCGATGACGCGGACAGTTGCGCCTTTGGGAATCATGTCGCCATTGCTGATGACGTCATGGCGCTGGCCGTCAATCAAGACAGTGCCAGCCGGCCGGAGAGTGGTAAAGGCTAGGCCGTTTTTGCCGAGGAGGTTTTTTTTGCTGTCCATATCTGAGCTCACATAGCCGTCTTCGGCATTGAGCTGCTGATTGAGGACGAGAGAGTGGTAGATATTGGTTTTCGGCAGGAAGCGGCTGAGAATCCAAGCGCCGCCAAATAGAACGGCGAGGGCGATGCCTAACTGGCGCAGGGCGTTCTGAATGTATGTTTCCAGGAAGGACGGCCCGATTTCCAGCCAGGAGGGAGCGTCATGCAGGCGAGGGATGACGGCCATGCCAGCGCCGATTAGGATGCATAGGATGCCGAGGACGCCGGTGATGCCAAAGCCGGGGATGAGGAAGATTTCAATGGCGAGAAGGACAACGCCAATGGTGACTAGGGCGATTTCCTCCACGCCAGCCAGGCCCGCTACGTAATGGCCAAAGAAATAAATGGCGAGAAGGACGATGCCGGTGATGCCGAAAGCGCCGAAACCAGGCGTTTTAAATTCAATCCAAAGCGCCAAGACGCCAAGTCCGAGCAGCAGCGGCCCCAGGGCGGTGATCAGGCGCGCCAGGCGGTCGGCCACTTCCTCCTGGAAGCGGATGATTTTGGCGCCGGACAGGCC
>JAAZKI010000172.1 GCA_012799905.1 Lentisphaerota bacterium
ATATCGTGACTATGAGTACTTAAAACTGAAAGTTTATGAATTGCCGTCAATGGTGCTAACCAAGAGAATGCTGAGTTCCTGCTCAAAATGACCATGTTTTTTCGCAAAACCCGGAAGAGCCCAAAAAATCAGCACCACCGTAAATCGTTTTGCAACAAATTGCAAATTTTTCATTGGTTTCCCCCCCCCTCGCCCCCCCCCTTTTCCAATTTGCATTCCGCAATTCCTTCCCCCACAGCTCCGACGAGTTGTGGGCCCATTCTCGCTGTGGGGGGAATTGCGGGAATGCAAATAACATATAAGAGGCGACACAAAAGCGCTAATTTACAGAAAATCTTTCCCAAAAAACAAGAAATTGGCTGATAGTAGTACGGAGCGATTATCTTATAACACTCAGAGCCGGCGCCCGCCTTAAAAGCGCCAAGGCATTGACAGCAAAATCGGCTTGCGGGTGTTATAGTAGAATGGCAAGCGTTTTCAGCACAGCAGCAAGAGACCATCCGAAAACTGCCGTTTTATCGCCGGCGCCTGCGTTGGTTTGACGGCAGTCAGGAGTTTAATATGAGCAGGATAACGATTGTTGTCGATAATCAGACTGCGCATGGCTTGGCGGTTGAGCATGGCTTGGCCTTGGCCATTGACAGCTCAGCCGGCCGGTTTCTTTTTGACACTGGCGCTGGCGCGGCGCTGCTGCCAAATGTCGCCGCCCTGGGAATGACGACGGATTCGCTGCGGCGAGTGATCTTGAGTCATGGCCACTATGACCACACCGGTGGGCTGGCAGCGCTGGCTGCCGCAGTGCCCGGACTCAAGGTGTTTGCCGCGCCCGGCGTGACGCAGCAGCGCTACAGTTGTCATCCAGGCCAACCGGTTCGAGAATTGACCATGCCGGAAAACTGCCGGCAAGCGCTGGAAACAACGGCCGAACACCATGAGACCGCCGATTTTACGGAAATTGCGCCGTAGGTTTTTTTGACCGGGCCGATTCCGCGCCGCTCCGGCGAAGACTGCGGCGGGCCGTTCTTCCTGGACTCTGCCGGCCAGAAGCCGGATTTGCTGATGGACGAACAAGCACTGCTGCTGGGAGACGGAACCTTGGTGCAGGGCTGTTGTCACAGTGGCATTATCAATACACTCGAATATTGCCGGCAACGCGCGCCACACATTCCGGTCAGGACGCTGGTCGGCGGCCTCCATCTCGGACGCGCCACGCCGGAACGCCTGCGCCAGACGGCAGACTACCTGCTCGGACTGAAGAGACTGCGCCAGCTGATTTTGCTGCATTGCACCGGCGAGGCGGCCTGCGCTTATCTGCAAGAGAAACTGCACTGCCCAGTCCATGTCGCACGCTCGGGAGAAACGTATGAATGCTGAAGATTGCATGAATGCTGAATATTCTATCCTGGAAAGCATTTCCGACGGTGTTTTCACGGTAGACAAGGATTTTCGCATCACATATCTGAACCGCTCCGCGGAAGAGATGATCCTAGTAGACCGGGAAGAGGCCATCGGCCGGTTTTGCTGCGAGGTGTTCCGATCCAATCTCTGTGAAGGCGCCTGCGCGTTGCGACGCACGCTGGAGCAGGGTAAGCCGATCATTGACCTGAGCTGCTTCATCATCAACAA
>JAAZKI010000242.1 GCA_012799905.1 Lentisphaerota bacterium
GGGCCTTTCCTGCCTTCGCGCTCGTGACGCCGGCGCTTGAATTCAGCGTCTTCCTCGTTGATCTTGGCGCTGTCAAGCATGACGATTTTGGCGATGTCAATCGTGGCGCTGGTGCCGTAGATAGGGCCGTTGAAGCCCTCCCGAACCAGCTTCGGCAACAGGCCGCAGTGGTCAAGATGAGCATGCGTCAACACCACGGCGTCAATGTCATACGGTGGATGTGGGAATTCCTCCCAATTCCGGCCTTTGAGTTCGCGCTCCTGGTAGAGCCCGCAGTCAATGAGAATTTTTTTGCCTCTGGCGCTAAGCAGGTAACGCGATCCGGTGACGTTTTTGGCGGCGCCGTAGAAGCTGATGGAAAACTCCATGAGGGCATGCTCCTTTCAGGGGGCGATAACGGTGGGCTGGCATCAAGCCAAGCCGGAGGGGATGCCTCCAGGCCTGGCTTGGCGGTCTGGGGCAGGCGGGGCGGCGCAAGGAATTCGCGCCTTCTGGCTGCCGGTTTTATGCGCAGGGCTCGACTCCCAGGAAGCCCTCATGCTGCCAGACCGGCACATAGCCATTTTCAACGAGCAGGCGCAGGCCGGTGGCAATGCGCTCCGAGTGATCCGGCACATAGTTGCGGTAGAAAGGCCAGAAGTACTGCTCGTGGGTCAGCAGGTCCATGTATTCGGCGTTGCGCGGGTCGTCCATCAGGGGCGCCAGCTTGGGAATGACATTGACCTTAGGGGTGCTGTTGAAAATAATGTCAGTGCGGCTGAAGACGAGGCCGCTGTCAAAATCCATCATGGCGTCATGGTTTTCCAGGTAGGCGCAGCGGGCTTCATCCAGGCCATAGCTGACAGCATAGCGCAATTCCTGCTTGGAAAAATAGCCGCTAAGAGCGCGGACGCCGCGGCTGACCAGGGCTTTGTAGGCGGACGGGAGGAGTTCTCCCCAGTGGACAATGGTCGGCGGCGCCCAGGCGTCGGCGCCGGCAAAGCGGTTGATTTCGCCTTGGATGAGGTCAAAATCCTTGCCGACCTTCTCGGCGCTGGCGTACTGATAGGGCCGGTCAGGGAATTCGCAGTAGGCATGCCAGGTCAGGCGCATCCAGTCGCTCTGGTCGCTGAATTGGCTTTTCCAGGTGTCTGGAACGCAGGTCAAGTCAAAGTCGGAATCATGGCTCTTGAAGAATAGGTTGAGGGTGAACTTGACCCCAAAGTCGTCATGCAGCTTCTTAAGTTGTTTCAAGTACAAGTTGTCAAAGAGTGACTTGGGCTTGTTTTTCACCAGGTCTTGCAGGAAGAATATGTTGTCGTCAATCGAAAAGCGGAAGCGCTTGACAGAATTTTTATCCCAGATGACTTTGATCTTGTGCTCTGCCGCGCCTTGTACGCCTTGGGCAATGGCGGTGATGGTGTTTTCAAAACGGTCAATGGTGATTTTCGCCAAGAACGCCTCGCCGTCCCGCCGGGCGGGAACGCCGTTGACGGTGACCGCAACGCCCAGCGGAGCCGTGCCTTTGACCTCAATGGTGAGGCCTTGCGGCGTCTGCCGACCGTGCCGATGGTTAAGAATAGCGCCGTGGAAGGGGTGACAGATGTGAAGCATAGGGTGGTCTCCTGATTAAAAAAGCTGGTTGAAAGCAGGAATAGGGAAAAAATAGGCGCGAAAAACTTCTTTGCAAGTATCCTAAGCGGAAATCAGGCATTATTGTATGATGGGCATGAGATAGCCTGTCCGATTATGGTAATATACCGCCGAACTCGCAGTTTTCCGCTGATGTTGGCGGCTATCTTTGGCAGGCGCTCTTGTTGTCCAGGCTTGCTCGTGATGACCCAGGAGCGAGAAAAAGTTTTCTCATCATCATGCCTGGACTGAGAACATCGAAGGCTCGGCTTGAGCCGAAAAAAACTTGGAGGAATTGCGACTATGACCTCAGCGAATTTGACCAAAACAATCGACGCTCTGGCCGGATATCTGCGTTCCGCAACCCGGATAGCCTGCTTGACCGGCGCGGGCATGTCGACCGAAAGCGGCATCCCTGATTACCGCTCATCATCTACAGGACTGTACCGCACCCTGACCAGCGAGGAAGTTTTTGACATCCAGCGGTTCCGCTCAGACCCGAGTGATTTTTATCGTGTCATCGGGCCATTGTACATCTCGATTGAGGAGGCTAAGCCTAATGCCGGCCACTTGGCGCTGGCAGAACTGGCGGAACGCTGCGGAAAAAGCGTCAAGATTGCGACGCAGAACATCGACGGCTTGCACCAGAAGGCCGGCCGCGTCGAGGTCTATGAAGTGCATGGCACGATGCGGACGCTGACCTGCCAGCGCTGCGGTGGCCAGGTCGACAGCAGCGGCCTGAGGGACAGCCTGCAAGCCGGCGAATTGCTCCGGCATCACTGCAACGGCGTCCTGAAGCCGGACATCACCTTTTATGGCGAAATGCTTCCGAGCAAGCCATTGGCATTGGCGCGGCAGGCGATGCTCGAAGCTGACCTGGTCATAGTGCTAGGCACCTCGCTGCTTGTGTATCCGGCTGCGGCGCTGCCGTCCATGCGCAGTCAAGGCTGTCCCCTGGTGATTATCAATCGCGATGCGATTGCGATGGACGACCAAGCCAGCCTGGTGATTAACGACAGCATCGGCAGCGTGCTCCCCCAAGCAGTGGCTAAACTTTAAATTAGGGGCGAGGGGCGAGGGGCTTTTTTTTAGGGGCGAGGGGCGAGGGGCGAGGGGCGAGGGGCGA
>JAAZKI010000341.1 GCA_012799905.1 Lentisphaerota bacterium
ATTAGGGGCGAGGGGCGAGGGGCGAGGGGCGAGGGGCGAGAATTAGGGGCGAGGGGCGAGGGGCTGAATGTTGAATGCTGAATGCTGAGGCGCATTTCATCATTCATCATTCATCATTCATAATTCATAATTCGTAAGGAGCGAGGCGGCCATTCCAGGCCGCCTTTTTTTCTCCTTGCGCCAACATTTCACCGTCATTTGACGTTGTAAAAGCAACGGCGATATATTATCAAATCATCCTCCTTTGCCGCCCCCTACCCTGGCTCGTGCGTCGCATTCTGCTGTCATGTCATCTATTTTTCATCTTTACACCTGCAACAACTTGACTGACCTGGCCCGTTGCTACGTGCATCATCGCCGGCAGTATCCCCAGGCCTTCATGCCTGCTGACCTGTTCGTCCCCGAACAAGTCACTGTCCCCACCAAAGGCATGGCCGTATGGCTGGAGCAATTCCTGGTTCAACAAAACGAAATCGTCATCAACTTGCAATTCCCCTACATCCGGGACAAGGTCAATGAACTGCTCAACCACCGCTTCCAGGGCGAGGCGGACTTTCACCCCGAGCTATTCACGCCCGAGGTCATGACCTGGCGCATCATGGCCATCCTGAAGCAGTCGCCCAACGACTTTCCAACGCTTGAACGCTACCTCCAGACCAAGACAGACAACACTGACGATTCAACCGACCTGCGCCTCTACCAACTCGCCCTGCGCATCGCACAGGTCTTTGACCAATACATCGTCTATAAGCCAGACATGCTCAGCATGGACACTTGGCCGGAAAACAACGACTGGCAACAAGCCCTCTGGCGCAAACTCTGCCAATTCCAGGGTCAAAAAATCACTGGCCCGGCTGACAAAATCTGCGACTTCCTTCGTCTCCCGAGCGACCAACTCCCCCACGACCTGCCCCCGCAAACCGTATTCGGGGTCAGCGTCATGTCGCCCGTCTTCCTCAATTTCTTCAAAAAACTCTCCTGCACCACGGAAGTACACTTCTTCTACCTCAATCCCTGCGATGAATTCTGGGCTGACCAGAAGTCACGCTGGGCACACACTGCCGTCGACGAACCCGACGATATTGACGAACACTTCGAAAACACCCTCCTGGGCGACTTCGGCCAACAAGGACGACAATTCTTCAAAGCCATCCTGGACCTGGACTACGACATTGACGAGCGGACTTGGGAGGAAGAAACGCCGACCGGCCAAGACCTTGGCGACGCCACCCCCCCAACCACGCTTCTCAACCGCATCCAGCACGCTATTCGCACCAGGACAACGCCAGAACCTGCGCCCCTGGCTGACACGGATGACTCCATCACCGTGCACAACTGCCACCATAGCCTCCGCCAGGTCGAAATCCTCCACGACCATCTGTTGGCCTTGCTGAAAACCAACCGCTACTGCTTCAACGACATCCTGGTTATGGCGCCTGACATCGTCCAATACGCCGTCACTATCCAGGCCGTCTTTGACCAAGGCCCTCTGCAACACTGCTACGCCATCGGCGACCGCTCGGTGCGACACGCCAACCGCCTGGCAGAGGCCTTCCTCAGCATCCTGGAAATCAGCGCCAGCCGCTACGAGCTGTCGCGCATCCTCAAACTGCTTGATTCCCCGGCATTGCGACGCCGTTTCCATTTCGCTGACCAGGATATCACCACCCTCCGCAGCTGGTTCAGCGCCTGCCGCATCTGCTGGGGGTTCGACGCTGATGACCGGCGCGACCTCCTCAACTTCGGTTTTGCCAACTATTCCTGGCGCCAAGGCCTGGACCGCCTCCTGCTTGGACTGGCCCTGGAAGAGGACGATGACGCTGGCCCCGCCCTCGGTCAGCTCCACCCCCTGAGTCTGGCAGACACCCAAGAAAACATGGCCTTGCTCGGCAACTTCTGCACTTTCCTGCGCCAACTCCGGCAATTCGCTGAAGAAACGGAAACAGACCATGCCGTCGAGGAATGGAAAGACATCCTCGGAAGACTGCTGGAGGATTTCTTTGCCGCTGACAGCGACAGCGCCCAGGATTACGGCCTTATGCGCAAGACGGTCGCGGAACTGTGCTCGATCATCGACTTAAGCGAGTATCGCTCCGAGCCCATCCCGTTCTCGGTCGTCAAGGCGGCGCTGTCCAGCGCAGTCGAAAGCGCTGCCCCGTATTCGCCTTTTCTCAATGGCAAAATCACCTTCTGCTCGCTGACGCCCATGCGCAGCATCCCCTGCAAAGTCATCGCCATGCTCGGCATGGACGAAGACCAGTTCCCGCGCACTATCGCCATCCCCGGCTTCAACCTCATCGCCGAAGAGCTGGAAAGCTCATTCCGCTCACGTCAGCTGGAAGACCGTTACCTCTTCCTCGAAGCACTCCTCTCCGCCAGCGATAAACTCCTGTTCTACTACCACGGCCAGGACGAACACCGGCGACGCGACTACCTGCCCTCGACAGCCATCACCGAATTGCTCGAATTCGCCCAAAAAATCACCAGCACGCCGAACTTGGACAAGGCGCTGGTTCAGGAACATCGCCTGCAAGCCTTTGATCCGCACTACTTCGGCCTCCCTGCCCTGCCAGCAGAAGGCTTTCTACGGCAACCCTTTTCCTTCCATCAACCCAATGCCAGCGTCGCTAAAAGCATTGACCAGTCGGCTTCTCATGCCAACGTCGCTGAAGACATCCGCAGCTCCTATCAAGGCCTGGTTCTGCCTCCGGAAGAGGACGCCGTTGCCAACCAGCCCATCACTGTCAACCTCGCTGAACTGGAAAAATTCTTCATCAACGCCAGCCAGGCCTTTTTGGTCAAGCGCCTGGGCTTTCCGCCCCCGGAATGGGATGACGACAGCGCGTCCGACTTCGAGCCTTTCCGGCTCGACCGGCTGGAGGAAACCGTGGCTGTCCGCGCCCTGGCTCGAAAACTGCGCGAATACGACGATTTTCCTGACCTTGGCGACAAAAGCGCAAACCCGGCCTACAATGACCTCCTTGCCCGCAATGTCATCCCGGTCGGCGACCTCGGCTGGTTCGTTTTTCAAACTTTGCGGCAAAAGGCCTGGATCGAGGACTCCGGCTTTCGCCAAGCCTGGCGCAGCCAGAAAAGACACAGCCTGACCGCCACCTTTGACGACGTCCCCCAAGACCTCTCCACGTTGCTGGAGGCCGCGCCGCCCGCAACGCCAAGCCAGTCAGTCATCCTCACCGGCAGCGTGGAAGCTGCGCCCAACCTGGGCGGCATCACCGACTGCTGCTTCAGCACCCCGCACGGCAAGCACCTGATTCGCTTCTACCTCCGACACCTGCTCCTCGCTGCCACTGGCGGCGGCAAGGACGGCAGCCGCCTCCTGGGCAACCAAACCAAGCTGACCCTGCCTGGCCTGAGCCAGGAAGCAGCCACCCAACACCTGCGCAACCTCCTGACCTGCTACCTAATCGGCCATTACCAGCCGCTGCCCATCTTTGAACGCTATTCCACCGGCATCGTCCTCAATCCCAACACCGCTGACAAAGAATTTTACGACTCCTACCGGGGCCTCGGCGACGCGGCCGACCCATACGTGCAATTCCTCTGGGGAAATGAAGCAACAAAGCTGCCGGAACACGCTGCCGCCCTGGCGGAAGTCTGCTATGCCGGCCTGAAAGACATGACGACCAACGAAACGACCTCAGCATGACGACTCCCTTCAATGCCTATGCCTGCCCGCTCGACGGCGTCAACCTGGTCGAGGCCGGCGCTGGAACCGGCAAAACCTACAACATCCAGATTCTCGTCCTCCGCCTAATCCTGGCCGGGGCCGACGTCCGGAAAATCCTGGTGGTGACCTTCACCGACGCCGCCACCGCGGAATTGCGCGACCGCATCCACCGCATTCTCACTGCCATGCGCGACGCCTTGGCGCAGCTGGTCGGCAAAGACCAACGCGAATCAGAAGACATCATCGCCAGTCTGAACGAACAGCTCCGCGGCTTCTTTCAGGACACGAACCCGTCTGACAACAACTGGCGCCAAGACTTGCCCGGCGCCCTGAGAAAAGTGAGGGAGGCGCTCCGCAATTTTGACCAAGCGCCGATATCGACCATCCACGGCTTCTGCCACCGTATGCTGAACGAAAACGCCTTTGAAAGCGGCATCCGCTACGGCCTGGAAGCGCGCGTCGATATCTCCGCAGTCGTCAACGAGATCATCCACGACTTCGCCCGCAACCTGCTGTACCCGGCCAACACCCTGCGCGTCCGCATCTGCAACATCCTCGACATCAATCCCGGCACCCTGCTGGCCGCCATTCGGCCAGCAATCAGGGATATTGGCGCAACCATCGACTGGGGACTGACAACAGAAGAGCAGAATAACCCGCAACAAGCCCTCAGCGACCTGGAAAAAGTCATCAATGACCTCCTGCAAACCATCAAGTCAGACGCGCACTGGCAACACTGCCCAGAAATTCCCGACAACCTGCTCAATAAAAATGCCGTTGCGACGCTTTCCGACTCAGCTCGGGCCGCCTTCCGGGAACTCCTCCAGCGCGATACTCCCATAACCGAAAAGCAACTCCAGGCTTACACGACCGAGGCCTTGAAAGCCGGCATCAACAAAACCAAAGGCAAGGCCCTGGTAGCGCAAATCTCAGCCGGCGAGTCCAGCGCTTTCACCGAACCTTTTGACGACTTAGCCAAAGCTCTGCCCCGCTATCGCAGCCTCGTCCATTTCCAGGCCGTACAGTATTTCCACACTGAGCTGGCCGCCCGCAAATCACGTGATAACTTCCTGACTTTCGACGACATGCTCACCAAACTCGATGACCGCTTGAAAAGCGCTGACGGCGAGCAGCTGGCAGAAGTCATCCGCGCTAAATACGACTGCGCCCTGGTGGACGAATTCCAGGACACCGACCCGATTCAATACAGCATCTTCAACCGCATCTTCAGGGGCTCCGACCGCCATGCCTTCTTCATGATCGGCGACCCCAAGCAGGCAATCTACAGCTTTCGCGGCGGCGACATCTTCGCCTACCTGGAAGCCCGCCAGGACGTCCCCGCCGAACGCCGCTTCACCCTGGCGACCAACTACCGCTCTGCTGACGCCTATATCGACGTCCTTAATGACTTCTATGCAGGTAACACGCCGTCGCCTTTTGACCATAAAGACATCATCTTCACCCCCATCATCAAACCGCCCGGCAATAGCAAAATATTCGCCCGCGCCGGACAAATCATCCCCAACCCGCTGACTGCATGCATCTTTGACAACAAAGACCTGGCGGCGAAAGACATCGTCGCCAAAATCGTTGCCACTGTTGCCGACCCTGAATTGACCATCACCCTGGACGGCGTCCCTCGCCGCCCCCGCTACAGCGACATGGCCGTACTCGTCCGCACCAGCAAAGATGGCGACGCCATTGAAAAATTGCTTGTAGACCGCGAGGTGCCGGTCATCTGGACCCATGCCGGCAACATCTTTCTGACCGCCGAGGCCGATGAGCTGCTGGACCTTATGACGGCCGTCACCCAATGCAAAGACAGCCGCGCCATCACCAAGGTGCTTGCCTCGCGACTATTCTCAGCCAGCGCCGATGACTTGCTGGCCCTGCGCGACCACATGCCTGACATCCAGATGTATTTCGAACAACTCTATGAATTGTGGTCGAAAAAGTCCTTTTTGGCCATGTTCCGCACCTTCCTGGAACAACCGCACGCCACCGGCAGACCCTGGCTTGCCAAGGTCAATGAAACCACCTATCCCGCCACTGACAGCCTGGCTCAGCTCCTGGCCAAACAACCCGGCGGCGACAGAATCCTGACCAATCTCATCCACTTGGGCGAAAAACTCCACCAGGCCGCCACCCAACGACGCCTCGGCCCCGAAAACCTGATCACCTTCCTGAAAAGCAGCCGCAGCTCCTCCGAGACGGTTGCCGACAGCAGCGATCAGGACGAGGATGACGAAGCCCTGGCCCTGCGCATGGCAACCCAGCAGGACGCTGTCCTGATCATGACGTTGCACAAAAGCAAAGGACTGCAATTTCCTTTTGTCTTCCTCCCGCACTTGCCTGCCGTAGCGCCTGATGTGCGCGACATCCTCTTTCATGATGAAAACGGAAACCGCTGCCTGGACATGACCCTGTCACGCATCCACCGAGAAACCTGCGAACGAGAAGCTTTGCAAGAGACCCTGCGCATCCTGTACGTCGGCCTCACCCGCGCCATTTTCGCCTGCCACATCGCTTATTCCCGCCGAGCTTCCAAGTGGTCCCCACATGGTTACCAAAAAAGCCGCTTCGAACCTTGGCTAACAGAGCCCTGCCCTCCCCCAGCCGCCTCGGCGCCGCCGCAACTAACCGCAAGCCAGCTTTTTCCAGCACAGAGCTTCACCGAGCAGGATGCTGACAGGCTTAAGCCCGGCTGGCGGACATGCAGCTTCACCAGCCTGGCACACAGCGCCCTGAGGTCAATCAGCCGGCTTGACGACGACACCCGCTCAAGCTATCATGATGATGACAGCGGCCCCCCGGATGACGAAGGCGATGAAGACGACAATGCAGAACTGACCACCGCCGGCTCAATGGCTGCCAGCGTCATTCCCTTCGCAGACAGGGAGCCAATCTTCCAGCTGCCAGCCGGAAAGCGCGCCGGTCTGTTCTGGCACAGCATCTTCGAAAGCCTCGACTTCCAAAGCAGCGACGATAAACTTGACGCTGACCTGACCAAACAACTCGACCTGTACTCCCTGCTGCCCGCCCAGCCGGAACGCCGCGAACCCCAGCGACAAGCCTTCATCACCATGACCAAAGGCATCCTCGGCAACACCATGCCTGGAGGCTTCCGACTAGCCGATATCCAGCCCAACCGACGGCTGACTGAACTGCGTTTCCTGTACCGCCTGCACAACAGCTTCGACAGCGCGACCTTGGCTGACACCCTCCGCCAGCACGGCATCGCCGCCCCTGATGCATGGAAAGCCTACAGCCAGGCAGGAACAGCTATGACCGGCTCCATAGACCTGCTCTTCCAAGCGCCAAACCAAAAATTCTACCTGCTGGACTGGAAAACCAACTGCCTTGACGGTGACCCAGCTAACTTCGACGCCAATGGCATGAGCAAGGAAATGAACGCCAAATTCTACCATCTGCAATACCTGATTTACACGGTCGCCTTCGCTGAATTCTATCGCGCCCGGATAAGACAAGCCATCAACGCTGACCTCTACGAGGAGGTCTTTGGCGGCGTCTTCTACCTATTTGTCCGCGGCATCGTCCCCGAACCCACTGCCAATGCCTCGCCTCGCGGCGTCTTTTTCACCCGGCCGTGCTTTGACCTCCTGGAGAACTTCCGCAAACACATCGGCATGGTCGTAACTCCTGCTTGAACCGAACCTTCCAACGCCCGTGACAACCGCATGAACTCTTTGCAACATTTTCGCAACAACCGGGAATTCCACCCCATCGATTGGGAATTCGGCGACCTTCTCGCCCGGCATGCCAGCGCTGGCGACCCGGAAGAAATCGCCTTGCTCGGCGCCATGGCCATCGCCGCAGTCCGCCAGGAACACAGCTGCCTTGACCTGGCGGCCTGGAGTCAACGCCCACAATCCAGCGATAGCGATTCGCCGCTGCCATCGCCGTTCACGCCCCAAGAATGGCTTGAGCGCCTCGCTAGTCTGCCGGACATCGCCTCAGCAGACCCGAGCCAGCGCATGCCGCTAGTCTTCGACCCCGCGCTGAAACTCGTCTACCTCCATAAATATCGTCAATATGAACAAATCATCGCGGACTTTATTCGGCAACGCCTGCCGCACCATACTGTGCCCGCCATCAGTCCCGAAGCCATCCACGCTGCCAATTCATATTTTTCAGCCCAGCCATTTGCGGAAGACCACCAGCAGCTTGCCGCCGCCCTGGCCCTGGAACGTCACTTTGCCATCATCACTGGCGGCCCCGGCACCGGCAAGACCACGGTGCTGGCCACTATCCTGGCCCTGGAGCTTGAACGCCAACCTGACCTGCGCATCGCCCTCGCCGCGCCCACTGGCAAAGCCGCCGCTCGCATGACCGCCGCTATCGCCGAAGAAATCCACGCTGGCCGCCTCCTGACCATCAGCGACGCCAACGCCAAAAAACTGGCCGCACTGCCAGCTAAAACCATCCACGCCTTAATCGGTGCTGCCGCCCCTGGGCAAAAACCACGCTTCCACCGGGAAAACCAACTTGCCTGCGACCTTGCCGTGATCGACGAAGCGTCCATGGCCTCCCTGCCCATCATGGCTCGGCTCCTGGACGCTCTGCCCCCGACCTGCCGCCTTCTCCTCCTGGGCGACAAGGATCAGCTCACCTCGGTCGAGGCTGGCAGCGTCCTGGCCGACCTCTGCGCCAACCCGGAACTGGAAAATCATGTCGCCCGCCTGATTCACAACTACCGCTCCGCCGAAAACACCGCCTTGTGCGACTTTGTCAAAACCATCGCCGCCCAAGAATCCCTGCCGGACCTGGAGGGCCTGTACTCAAAGCGACACCCGCTCTTTCAGGCCCAGCCGCTCCCCCGTGACAGCCGCCGGGAAGCCTTGCAGCAAACCCTGGCTGCAACCCTGGAGGACATGCTGACTGATGGCTTCAGCCTATCCGAATGGCAAAATCTCCCCAGCTACGAAAGAGCCTTTGCATACAGCGAGCATTTTAAAATCCTCGCTGCTTTGCGGGACGGGCCGTTCGGAGTCGTTAACCTAAACCGGCTCATGGCTGAAATTCTCAATCTCCCCCTGTACGCCAACGGCGCCCCGGTTCTCGTCCTCGCCAATGACTACGTCACCGACCTGCGCAACGGCGACGTCGGCATCTGCTGGGATAACCAAGTCTATTTTGCCCGCCCCCCCGACCCGGAGGCGCCTGACCAAAACCGCTATGCGGCCTTTTCCCGAATCCAGCTGCCGCCCCACGAGCTGGTCTTTGCCATGACCATCCACAAAGCCCAGGGCTCCGGCTTCGACAATGTCCTGATGACTCTGCCGGAAAACGACAATCCTGTTCTTTCCCGGGAGTTGGTCTATACTGGCATCACCCGGACTAAGCGCCAATTCCGGCTCTGGGCGCCTAAGCACATCCTCCAAAATGCCCTGCAAAGACCAACCCGCCGCTGGTCAGGACTAATGAAAACACCGTCAACATGAAACCCTGCCCCCCCCTGACGCTGCCGCACCAGCGCAATCAGGCTAAAAACACACGGCAATATCTTAGCCATGCCAATAAATCAGCCAACGCAGGCGTTGTAAACAGTGACAATTCCCCAAATAGCCCAAGCACAACTCTTAGAACTGCATACAAATCGCCTTAACACAGTGTAAGAGGTAATCTAAATTGATGACCAATGACCTCGCCAATAACTATTTTTGAATTTTCCTCTTGTAAATTATTAGAATTGTGTTATATTGTAGTGTGCAACTATGCAATATTTATGTCAATGACCGCCAACACCGACTGCCCATGCTCCCTAACGGCACAACGCCGCTGGGATGTCCAGCGATGGTGCAGTCGTTTTTGCTGTTTTCAATTTCATAGTCAGCCCTGAGGAGGGATTTTTATATGATATCTGATAACGACACCATGAAACTCTACATGCAGAACATTGGCCAATACCAGCTGGTCAGCCCAGCTGAAGAGGTCGAACTCGCTGCACGTATTGCTAATGGTGACGCCGAGGCCCGAACCAAGCTCATCAGAAGCAATCTACGCCTCGTCGTTAAAATCGCCCATGACTTCAAGGGGCTTGGACTGCCCCTCCTTGACTTGATCTCCGAAGGCAATATCGGACTGATGCGCGCCGTCGAAAAATTCGATCCATCCAAAGGCGCCAAACTGAGCAGCTATGCTGCCTGGTGGATCAAGCAGTCTATGCGCCGCGCCCTCGCCAACCAGGCCAGAACCATCCGCATCCCAGTCCAGTCAGCCAGCAAAATCAGCAAAATCCAAAGCGCCAAGCAGAGGCTGACCGAAGCTTTGGGTCGTGACCCGACCGACAAGGAAATCGCGTCGGAAATCAATCTGACCGAACGCACGGTCACTGGCCTCCGACTGGGCAAGACGTCCACCATCTCCCTGCATGACCCGATCCAACATGGCGAAGACGGCGAATTCCGTGATATCATCCCCGATGAAAAAACATCGGCGCCGGACGAATTGATCCAGGACGAGGAAACCCTGTCCCATATGCTCATGCTGACCGACCGGCTGGAGGAACGCGAACGAACCATCCTTAACCTCCGATTCGGACTGAGCGGCGAACGCCCCAAGACGCTTGAGGAAGTCTCCCAAGCCATCGGAAGAACACGTGAACGCGTCCGCCAAATTCAGAACCAGGCCCTGGACAAGCTCCGCGCCATGCTGGAAGAAGATGGCCTCATAGACTCTGAACTCATTCAATCCAAAGATGTAGACGATGACCTAGATGAACCAGAAAAGTAAATCCCGACCGCCCTAACTTCCCCTCTTGATCGAGACTCCTCGGCTGCTGAGAGCAGCCGTGATGTCGACATCAGCCCCGCCTCATTGACAACGTCATCCGCCTCCCTCATACCGTCCCCTCCCCTGAGTCACCCGGTTCTGGAGGGCAATGACGTCACCGCTCTTTGCCCCTACAATTTTTTCGAACCAGGTACAGGAGGTTTGTTTTATGTTATCTGATAATGATACGATGAAGCTCTATATGCAGAACATCGGTCAATATCCCCTAGTCACCCCTGCCGAAGAAGTCGAACTGGCAGCCCGTATTGCCAAAGGCGACGCCGAAGCAAGAACCATCCTCATTCGCAGCAACCTCCGCCTGGTCGTTAAAATCGCCCATGACTTCAAGGGACTCGGCCTGCCCCTCCTCGACTTGATCTCCGAAGGAAATATCGGCCTGATGCGCGCCGTCGAAAAATTCGATCCAAGCAAAGGCGCCAAGTTGAGCAGCTACGCCGCCTGGTGGATCAAGCAGTCCATGCGCCGCGCCCTCGCCAATCAGACCAAGATCATCCGCATCCCAGTGCAATCCGCCACCAAAATCAGCAAAATCCACGCTGCCAAAATCAAGCTGACCGAGGAACTGGGCCGCGAGCCGAGCGATAAGGAAATTTCCGTGGCCGTCAATCTGACCGAACGCACAGTCACTGGCCTCCGACTGGGCAGAACCACGACCATTTCCCTGCATGACCCCATCCAACATGGCGAAGACGGCGAATTCCATGACATCATCGCCGATGAAAAAGCATCAGCGCCAGATGAACTGATCCAGGACGAAGAAACGCTGTCCCATATGCTCATGCTGACCGAACAGCTGGAAGAACGCGAACGAACTATCCTCGTACTGCGCTTCGGACTGAACGGAGAACGACCGAAAACACTGGAGGAAGTCTCCAAAACCATCGGAAGAACACGAGAACGAGTCCGCCAAATCCAAAACCAAGCCCTGGATAAACTGCGCTCGCTCCTGGAAGAAGACGGCATCATCGAAAACAACGATGCGGAAGAAACCGATGACGACCAGACCCAGAGCGTGAACCAGGAACTGCCAGAAGCAGCCAGCGCATCAGCAGTGTGAAAATTAGGGGCGAGGGGCGTTTTTTAGGGGCGAGGGGCGAGGGGCATTGTTTAGGGGCGAGGGGCGAGGGGCATTGTTTAGGGGCGAGGGGCGTTTTTTAGGGGCGAGGGGCGAGATTAGCGCTTTGCGGCGTATGTAGTTCAAGCTTCAGCTTGCAGTATGTAGGAGCACGTAGTTCAAGCTTTAGCTTGCCGTACGTAGTTCAAGCTTCAGCTTGCAGTAATTTTCCCTCGCTCTTGGCGTTTTTGCCGTTGCGCTTGTGCAACCAGCACTGAAGTGCTGGCACTGGACGGAGACACGTATCCTGGCGGAGCATAATGACATGCGCTTGAACGCCGGGACAGGGCGCACCAGAGGAAGGGCAGCTGTTTGGGTGCTGCCGTTTTACCTCTGTTCTGTGCCCGGAATTTAGCCCGAAGTAATCGGCCACCGATTGATACTCGGAGTTCGGACAAGCTGCGGCGCCAGGCTTCACAGAACCGCTGTGCCAAATCTCCCTTTCTATCACAAGATCTTGCACATTACCCATTTTTTGGTTCAAGATCAACAAAAGGCCATTCGCTCATGTTCAAAGCCCCTGCCCTTATAACCGCCCTCCTGGCCGCCGCTGCCGTCAGCGCCGCAGCCGATCTCCCACCCCTTTTCGACAAAGGCAAGACTGCCTGGGAAATTCGCATCCCTGCGCAACCGAACGCACCAGAGCAGTACGCCGCCGAAGAACTGCAAGCCACTCTGCGCAAAATCTCCGGCACCGAATTACCAATCACGCTTGACGACGCTATTCGCCCTGGACCGGCCATCGTCATCGGAACGCCGCAGTCCTCGCGCGAAATCGCCCAGCATGCCGAAATCCTTAAACTGACCGCCGGGACACACGAAGTGCTCGCGGTTAAAAGCAGCGGGGACAAGCTTCTCCTGGCCGGCAACCAACCCCGCGCCGCCCTCTATGCGGTCTATTCCTTCCTGCGCGAAGAATTGTCCTGCCGTTGGTTCTGGCCTGGCGACGACGGTGAATTCCTGCCCACTTTGACCGCCTGGTCTATTCCAGCCAATTTAGACCGCACTTCCACGGCTGCCTTCCGCTACCGCGAAATGACCCCCTGCTTCTTGCATCGCCACGTCCCCACCGAAATCTGGATGGCGCGCAACTTTCTCAATCGCGGCTCCCGCACCACCGCTATCCGCGACCGCATGGGACTGGTCC
>JAAZKI010000260.1 GCA_012799905.1 Lentisphaerota bacterium
CTCAGCAGTCGCCCGTTTTTTTGCATCTGCAGCACGCTTGGCAGTCCGGAGTTTTTCGTCTTCCGGAGCAGTGGCTTAGGCCAGGGTTGCTTGGGTGACGCGGAGGACATTGCCGCCGATGATTTTGCGGATGTCATCGTCGCGATGGCCGCGTTGCACCAGGCCGACGGTGAACAGCGGCCAGTTGGTCCAGGCGACCGAGGCTGCCATTTCCTCGGTGGTCGGGAAGGGGTCCTGGGCCGGGGGCCAATACTGCTCCAGGATCGCCCGCGACTTCGGCATCCGGGTAGTCGCCTTGGACTCGCCGCAGAGATGACCGCAATCAGTGCCGATGGCGACATGGTCGTAGCCATAGTTTTCCGCCAGGTGGTCAATGTGATCCAGGAAAGAGTCGATTTTGCCGGTGCCGCGGAAAAAAGCGCTGATTGCGCAGACGCCGACATAGCCGCCGCTTTTGACGATGGCCCGGATGACATCCGGCTTTTTAGCCCGGAAGTGAGTGCTGAGGGCGCCGGCGACGCTGTGACTGGCGACAACCGGCTTGCTTGAACATTCGGCTGCTTCCAGGCTGGTGCGCTGGCCGCTGTGGGCGACATCAGGGATGATGCCGACGCGGTTCATTTCCGCGATGACGCGCCGTCCCAGATCGCTGAGGCCGGCGTCAGCGCTTTCCGCACAGCCGTCGCCCAGGAGATTGCGGCGGTTGTAGGTCAAATGCATCATGCGGACGCCGAGTTAGCGGAACACGGTGAGAAAATACAGCGTTTCTTCAACAGAGTACTGGTCTCCGGGCAGAGGGACGCCATTGGTGCATAGATAGAGGCAGCGGCGACCGGCCTGGCGAGCGGCAACGACTTGATCCGGGAAGGCGACGCGCTGATACAGTTCCGGATAGCGGTCAGGGAGCCAGGTGAATCGCGATAGACGCTTGATTAGCTGGGGAATGGCATTGCCTTCGACGCCGGCGTTCTGGAAGACGCAATCAACCCCGGACGCTTGCCAGGCCGCCTGGTATTCAGTGCGCATGTCCGGGTCTTCCAGGAAGTCGACTTGGCGGTACTGCTCAAGCAAGTTGGTGCGTTCGTCGCAGTCGAGGCATTCCTGGGCCAGGGTGGCGGCATATTCGGCAGGGATGGCGCCGGAAGGGGCAAATGAATAGGCATCCCAGACAAGGGCGTTGCGGTGCAGTTCCAGGCCATGCTCAAGGTCGCGCTTGGACGGTTTAAGCACAGCCAGCGCGATGTCGCGGCAGAGGTCGATTTTCGAGATCATGCAGCCGATTCCGTATTGATCTTTAAACTTTTTTGCGTTGAAGTGATAATGGATTGTGGGCGCTGGTTTACGCTGCGACGTATGACGCGTAGATACCTCTGCCGGCTTTAGATTAAGCGTCAGTTGTCTTTCCTAGTTTCTATGCGCCTTCCAGCAAGGCAGCGGCTCCGTCAGCTCTAAGCTGGCTGCTGTCGTGCGGCTGCTCACTTATTCCAATATAGGAAGGCCTCGTCAACGATGTGATAAGCCCAGGTAGTAGTATTGTGGGGCGCTGGCCAGCCGCCGCCGATGGGCGCGGTGGTGCCTTTCCACCATTGGGCATGGCCGTCAGCATGCACGGCGTTAGCGCCGTTGTTGTGACCAATCCACATACCGTAGTATTCGCCGGCGAGAATGTACGGAGTGCCGCCGCCTGCGCTTTTTTCGGACAGGAGAACACAGCCGGTGGGACGGGTGATAGACTGGGCGACGCGCGGATGCCAGAATAACGTCTCCGGATAAACCACGGAACCACTGTAGCGGGCGCCGCCGGGCATGCCGTAGTTGACCATGTAGAAATTGTTGAGATTGGAGGGGCATTTGTAGGGCTTGATGTCGCCGACATACGGATAAATCGCATTGGGCCAGCCAGGGAACCAGGTGTC
The DNA here is from genome assembly GCA_012799905.1 of Lentisphaerota bacterium. Classification (GTDB taxonomy): domain Bacteria; phylum Verrucomicrobiota; class Lentisphaeria; order Oligosphaerales; family Oligosphaeraceae; genus JAAZKI01. The sequence goes on from JAAZKI010000260.1 coordinate 1,917, forward strand.
TGCATCGGTTGTGGATTTGAGAAAATCGGGGATTTCCGGAATAGGCGCGACGTTGGTAGGCATCTTCATGGTGTTATAGTCGCAGCTCGGAAAGTACTCTTCGTTGTCATGCGAGTACATAATTTGCCCCAGGCCAAGCTGTTTGAGATTGCTGGTACAGGAGATCGTCCTGGCTTTTTCGCGCGCCTTGCTCAACGCCGGCAGCAGCATGGCAGCCAGAATCGCAATGATGGCAATGACGACCAAAAGCTCAATCAGCGTGAAGAAACGGCGGAAATGCGACGTGTACATGATTGTTCTCCCTATAATTTTGATGTGTGAAAAAATATAAAAACTGCTTGGCTGCGACAGGGGTGCTCCGTATACTGCTCAAGACATGCACGCCCCTTATATGATTGGACTCACGATCATTAAAGATATTATACATCTTATTGGTGTTATTTTCAATCGAAAAATACGTTTTCGACGCAAAGCAGCCGGGAAACTCTCTTTATTGCGTCATGCCGTTACATCGGCGACCTAATGGGTCAGTCTTCTGTAGCACCTCTACAAGGCACCAGTTTTGAGGTATGCCCCCCCAGGCTAAAGCCAGGGGTTAAGCATGGCTAGGCACCTACGGCGCAAAAAGATGTGGACGCTGTGGACATGGCGGACAACGTAGTCCAAGCTCACTCTCGCCCCTCGCCCCTCGCCGCTCGCCCCTCGCCCCTCGCCGCTCGCCCCTCGCCCCTTTCCTGAGACCGCTGCACGTCGGATTTCCGAATATCAATGAGTGACCGATTATTCGGCGACTCCTGGAATGTATCATAATGGCAGGTGACGTCGAGGAAAGGCGGCATATATTAGGAGTTTTAGCGGGCGGCTTTCAAGGCGTCGCCGGGGATTCAGGAACATGTCATCAAGAAGGTGTTACGGCATGAAGGACAGTATCAAAGTAGTGTTTATCGGTCTTGGCGGTCGTGGTCGCAATATGATGAGCATCATGTTACGGATGCCGGATGTGGAGATCGTCGGCGTCTGTGATCTACGACCTGAGATGTTGGCCAAGGGCGTGGCGTTAGTCAAAGAGCGGCGCGGCATTGAGCCGATGGCGACTGCGGACTACCAGGAACTGCTGCGGCGAGACGAGGTCGACGCGGTCATGGTGACGACTGGGTGGAATGAGCATCTTGAGCTCTGCGCCGAAGCGATGCTGGCCGGCAAATACGTCGCCACCGAGGTCGGCGGCGCCAATTCGCTTGAGCAATGCTGGGAAATCGTCCGGGCCAGCGAGCGTTCGAAGATGCCTTGCATGATGCTGGAAAACTGCTGCTATGGCCGCAAGGAGATGATGGTTCTGAATATGGTTCGCCAGGGGTTATTCGGGGAACTCATCCACGCCGAAGGCGGCTATCTCCATGATTTGCGGAAGGAAATCGCCATGGGCTATGAGCGCGGGCATTTCCGGCATGCCCAGAATCAGCACCGCAACGGCGATGTCTATCCCACCCATGCCTTGGGGCCGATTGCCAAATGCCTGGACATCAATCGCGGCAACCGAATGATGACCCTGACCTCGGTTTCCTCCAAGGGCCGTGGACTTACTACCTGGCTGCACGAACAATACGGCGCTGACCATGAGAAGGCCAATTATCCCTTTGCCATGGGCGACGTCACCACGACGATTATCAAATGCGCACACGGCGAAACCATCATGCTCACCCACAGCACGACCTTGCCCAGGCCCTATAGCCGCCGAACCGTCATCCAGGGAACCAAGGGCATCTGGATGGAAGACAAAAAAGGCTTCTATTTCGAAGGCATCAGCGAAAAGGAAGAGCAGTGGGACAGCATGGACAAATATTATCCAGAGTATGAACACCCGCTCTGGAAAAGCTACCAGGATGGCGGCAAGCTGACGGAAACGATCGAAGGCCACGGCGGCATGGACTACCTGGTGCAGCGAGCCTTTGTGGAGGCGGTCAAAAACGGCGCGCCGACGCCAATTGACGTCTATGACACAGCGGCATGGGCGGCCATCACCTGCCTCAGTGAGGACTCAGTCGCAATGGGCGGACAGCCGGTGCCCATCCCGGATTTCACCAACGGCAAGTGGATGAACCGACGTGACTTCGCCGAAGGGCCGTATAACCTGGACCGCATACCGGAAAAATAGTCCCGGAGCAATGTCGAGCGATAGGTGACAGTGCAAGCCTGTTCGGACGGCGCTGCCTCAGAATGGCTCAGAATGGCTCAAAATTGACAAAAGTGGACAATCTTAACACAATTCTAACAAAAGAAGTGGCTTTTCCAGTCGTCAAAACAAAAAACTAATATATATTTAACATAATTCTAACTTTTAGATGAGTTGTTATGACGCTCTGGACGTGATGTGAAACAGCCAGGCTTCGAATATTTTTTACCATTTCCGAGTTTTTCTGGAACAGCGTTGGCTGTTTCCAGTCTTGTCGGCATCTGCGCTTGGTGGCTTTGCTTCGGTGGCGAGGCTTTGCCATCATGGTCGGTCGATCGCTTCGGCGACAGCGTTAACATGACGTCACCCTGGTCGTCGGAAGCCGAGGCGATGCGGCCGCCCCCAGACATCGTTGACTGCGGTGCACTGTCGCTGCAAAGCGTGCACAATTGGTCTGAGCTGGTCAAGTTGGCCTGTCTTTCCTGGCTGCCTTCGGTTTCTGGCTTAGTGCTTCTGTCTGTCGGCGTTTCTCCCCGGGTTGAAGGCACCAAAAATAATCCTGAGTTGGGCGGCTAGCTGCTGATTCGAGCCGGCCCGTGACATGTAATTGACATGTCGCGGGTCGGCTTTTGCTTTTTAGCCTTAGGCTGATCTTTGCCAGCTTTGATTGCTGGAAAAATCGAGTCAGGGTTGGACCAGTAGTTGGGTAGCCATTGATTAGAAGTAAATTTTAGCCTGGCAGGTGTCTTCCGCAATCGCGGGTTAGCTGACTGCCGTAGAGGAGAGTTGTTCAAGGAGAACGTGTTATGTTGATGTCCATGTTTACCGTTTTTGGCGGTTTGGCGCTTTTTATTTATGGCATGAAGCTGATGAGCGATGGCCTGCACAAGGCGGCAGGTGAGCGCATGCGGGAAATTTTGCGCTTCTTTTCCTCGAATCGCTTCATTGCCATCCTGGCGGGGACCTTGGTCACGGCCGTGATTCAGTCTTCAAGTGCGACGACCGTGATGGTCATCGGCTTTGTCAATGCCGGCTTACTGTCGTTGCTCAATTCGATCGGCATCCTCTTCGGAGCAAACATCGGCACGACTATCACGGCTCAGCTGGTTGCCTTTGACATCGAATGGGTGATCATGCCTTGCATCATCATCGGGGTGATTCTGACCTTCGTCACCCGGCCTTCCTGGCGTGGCCGCGGAGATACTATACTGGGGTTTGGCCTCCTGTTCTTTGGGATGTACATGATGAGCGACGAGTTAAAGCTATTGGCCGACAACCAGGCCGTGCTCTCGCTGTTCAGTTATTTTGACTGCGCACCCCGGAACGGCTGGATGCCGGTCGGCGCCGTCTTTGGCGCCATTGGCATTGGCATGGGTGTCACTATGATCATGCAAAGCAGCTCTGCTTGCACCGGCATCATTATTGCGTTGGGCGCTGGCGGGCTGATCAACTTGTACACGGCAGTGGCCTTGGTGCTGGGTTCCAATATCGGGACTACGATCACCGCCCAGATCGCCGCTATCCCCGCCAACCGGATCGCCAAACAGACGGCCTTGGCGCACACCCTGTTCAACATCATCGGCGTGATTTTAGTCGTCTTGACCTTCTGGTTGCCTTTTGGCGACACTAGCGAGCCGATTTTTTTCCGCATTGTCAATGCCTTGAGCGGCTCTGGCGAGCTGCCACGCCGGATCGCTAATGCGCATACGCTCTTCAACGTCTTCACCACGCTGATCCTGATCCCCTTCATTCCGCTTCTGGCACGCGTCTGTGAGGCCATCATTCCGGTGCATGAACCAGAACTGAAATTCCAGTATTTGGAGAATCATCTGCTGAAGTCGCCGCCGCTGGCGCTGGTGCAGACCGTGTCAGCCTTGCGAAAAATGCTGCATGACGCCTGGGTTATGATTGACTGCGCCCTGAAGACATACGCCCGGAACGATGCCGCTAACCAGGCCTTGGCCAAGGAGCTTCCGGAGCGCGAGGAGGGCATCGACGCCATGCAGGCGCAAATCACCGAGTATTTGTCCAAATTGATGCTATTGAAGCTCACCGGCACCCAGGCTCGGGCCGTTCCGGTGCTTTTGCATTGCACCAACGACCTTGAACGCATTGGCGACCACGCCGCCATCATCCTGGAGCAGATTGACCAGATCAAGGCCAGCGGAGTAGGCCTCAGCTCGCTGGCGCTGGGAGAGCTGGAGCAACTTCACGCGCTGCTGATTGAGCAGGTCGAGTGCGCCAGCGGCGTTCTGAACAAGCAATCCGCTAAGTACCTGGCCAGAGCAGATGAGTTAAAGGAGCATATCAGGGCACTCACCGAGAAATTCGAGGACAATCATATTCAGCGCCTGAAAGACGGCTCCTGCCTTCCGGTCATCGGCGTGTACTATATTGAACTGCTGGCGGAAATCCGCAAGGTGTCCAGGCACATTGCCAACGTCACCGACCGCGCCAAGATTATCGAATCGGTCGCCTGAGCACGACGGAAGACGAACGGCGGCCCAAGCAATAGCGCTTAGGCCGCCGTTTACTGCCCGCCGAAAATCTGCGGTTGCCGGTCGCTTCAGAACAGGGCGATGAGGGCATCGGCGAAGAGTTTCAGACCCGCTGCGTTTGGATGATTGATCGCATTGGTCATCAGGGTATTATAAGGAATGCCCTGGCGCCAGAGCCGTCCATGCCGGAGTGCTGCGTCCGCCAACGCGATGCCGTTGTCAGCGGCTAACTTGCGGATAGTCTTCACATACGGGCGCGGGTCAGCGTCGATGTTTTTCTGGCTAGTGAGCCCCATCCAGTCTGGCCGCACATAGTGCGGGGTGAGGATGATCCATTCAGCCCCGATGGCCGTGAAGTCCTGATGCAGTTTTTGGTAACGGTCGCAAATGATTTCCGGGGCAGTCCCAGCGTCATTGACGAATTCTGAGATGACCAAATCGGGCTTGAGGTCAAGAACCTTTTCCTGATAATTGTGGATGCTGCCGGGCGGTTCCTGGAGATAAGAGCCGGTAGAGCGTCCATCCCAGGCTTCGGTGAGCAATTCGATGACAGCGCCAGGGAAGGCTTGTTGGAGGCGGCGGACGAATTGGCATTGCCAACGGTCCTGTTCATCCACGAAAGAGCCGCAAGTGACGCTGTCGCCCCAGGCCAGGATGCGCAGGGGCTGGCCTGATTTCAGCCGAGCCACGGTTTTCGGCAGCAGTTGTTCGGCAGGTGTGGGCGTAGTCCGAGGCGGTTCCGGGAAGGCTTTTTCCAAGATAGGGAAAATGAGGTCATCGGTCAAGGCCGTGGTGGTCACATCGATGAACACATTGGCCAGGTGGGTGTCGCCGTCCTCCAAGGGCGGTGGGACGGGCAGGCAGACGTGGGGGACTCCCTGGCGCAGGACGATATTCCCGTCTTTGGTCTTGACGATGGCGTCCAGGCGCTGTTTAGTATGCTGGTAGGAACAGAGGACTGGCTGCTGCGCCGCCAGGCGACCGCCGGGAAGGCAGCCAATGTTTCCCCATTCCGGCTCCAGTTGGAAGTCGCGCCCGGACTGCAGCGTATCGTGCGGCGGCTCGGCTAATTTAACGGTCAGGGAATCCGGCACAAAGGCATAGCGGGTGGAGCACTTATCGGCTTTGACGCCGCGCAGAACCGTGCCGCGCGCATAGCCGCCAGCCTTTGGGTTGTATTCCTGCACGCTCGCATGGTATTCGTCCTGAACCTGGCAGCGTTTTTGCGGCGTGACCTCCAAAGTGACCTCAATGGAGTTTACACGTACCTGTATTTGCCAAGCGCCGGTCAGGCGGTAGGTCATGACGTCTTGATTGAACATGGCGGAAATTAGGGGCGCGGGGCGAGGGGCTGAATGCTGAATGCTGAATGTTGAATGTTGAATGTTGAATGCTAAGGAGCATTTCATAATTCATAATTCATAATTCATAATTCGTTAGGGGCGAGGGGCTGAATGCTGAATGCTGAATGCTGAATGTTGAATGTTGAATGTTGAATGTTGCATGCTAAGGAGCATTTCATAATTCATAATTCATAATTCGTTAGGGGCGAGGGGCGGCGAAGTTCTTCAGGCTGCCGCATGCTTGGCTCGAATGGCCTGAAGACCACCCCAAGCCTCGGAGTGGCGTCAAGTTCAGAGGTTCTTCAACTTGCGTTCGATCAGAGCGATTTCGCGTTGGAAATCCTGGTTGTTGGTCTGCCGTTCATTGATGGCTTCAATCGCGTGGATGACCGTCGCATGGTTGCGATTGAAGTGTTCCGCGATCGTCGTCAGAGACAGGTCCGTCAGTTTCCGGGACAGATGCATGGCCACTTGTCGTGGGAAGGCAATGTTAGCCGGGCGTCTTTTGCTGGTCATGTCAGCGATTCGGATGTCATAGTAATCAGCGACTGCGCGCTGGATTTGCTCGACCGTGATCTGGGCGCTGGCCTCTTCGTTGAACAGATTGCACAGCAGCTGTTCGGCTGTGGCGATCGTGATGGGCACGCCGCCAGACAGCGACGAATACGACACTAACTGAATCAGGGCGCCTTCCAGGCGACGGATGCTTGATTTCAGGCGGACTGCAATGTAGCGAAGAACCTCCTCCGGAATCTTGAACGCATGCTCGGTTTGTTTCTTGTGCAGGATGGCAATCCTGGTTTCCAGGTTGGGCACCTGGATGTCAGTAGTCAAGCCCCATTCAAAGCGCGAGACCAGGCGTTTCTCTAAGCCGCCGATTTCGTGGGGAGGCCGGTCCGAGGCGACCACGATTTGCTTGTGGCCATTGTAAAGGGCGTTGAATGTATGGAAGAATTCCTCCTGGATGCCTTCCTTGCCGCCCAGAAAATGGATGTCGTCAATCAGGAGAACGTCAATATTCCGGAAATGATTCCGGAAGCTCGGCAAGTTTTTCCGGATCAAGGCGTCAATATACTGATTGCAGAATTCTTCGCTGCAGACGTATTCAACACGCGCCTTGGGAAAGCGCTGCAACGTTTCCTGCGCGACAGCGTGCAGCAGGTGGGTCTTGCCCAGTCCGGTAGGACTGTGAATGAACAGCGGATTATAGGCGGTGCCAGGAGAGGCGGCAATAGCCAGGCAAGCCCCGTGCGCAAAGCGGCTGTTGTCTCCAACGACAAAGGCGTCAAAGGTGTAGCGTTTGTTGAACCGCAGCGAAGACGACGTTTGCCCGAGGTCTGGTTTAGCGGCTGTTGCCGAGGTGGTGACCGTCGACACGGTTTCCGCTACTGGCGCCTTTTCCTCAGCAGCCTCTTCCTCCGGGAGCTGGACTGTATGCCCGCCCTCAAAAACGATTTTCCACTTTTTTCCGGTCGCCTTCTGGAGGGCTTCCGCGATGATGTCTTTGTAATTGGCTACAAGCCATTCACAGAAAATACCATAGGAGACACCGAGGACAATAGTTTTACCCTCAATGCGAACCGGCACAATCTGAGCTATTGAGCGCTCATAGGTATCGGCATTTAGGGTGGAACGGAGGATTATCGTGGCATTCTGCCAGATGTCTTGAATGTCGGTCATGGTGTCAGCGCGGCGTTATCCTGATCCAGAGGTGTAATAAGGCCCCTGGGAACGGGTGGTTGAGGGTTAGGGGGTCAACAAAGGCAGGACACAGAAAGACCGTGTCCGATAATGTTAGTTCATAGATAAAACTTTAATGATGTTCTCAGACTTGGCAAGTTGGTTCGCGATGTTTTTTTTGAGGTCAAAATGCCGCTAGAGCGGTAAGTCTTTGATGCCGATGGCGCATACCGCTTAAAAAAATAGTCGAGAAAAATTTTGGGAAAACAACACCCTCGCGGAAAAGCTGAGTCGAACCAGCGCCTGGGCAGTGCGGAATTGCTGTAATACCTTGGCGCCGGCGAACGCAGCGTCTGCCAGAGCCAGGAATGGAGCAAGCATCCGCATCAGCGTTTTTGTTAATTTGCGAAATTCTGACAGCCCGGTTGGGGCCTTCTGCCGCTTTGCGGCTGTGGACGTGGCGGATAGCGTAGTACAAACTCACTCTCGCCCCTCGCCCCTAACGAATGCTGA
>JAAZKI010000524.1 GCA_012799905.1 Lentisphaerota bacterium
GCTTAGAGTAGCGGAGCCCCCGAGACTAAAGCCAACCCATTGGCCATTCGCACAAAAAAAAGTTTCTGTAACAGCAAAACAAAAACTGCAGGTCTAACGGAAGATTAAGCTCTTACCCTAGGTCCCACCTTCAGGACGCGACCAAGCTTTTATGACAGCGGTGGATACTCAGCCCATACATCCATCGCTTGAGGATTCGCGGCGCTGGTTCAACGACCTTTTCGGAGCGGGTCAGATTGATGCACGCAACCGCACCTGTGTCGGTTTTTCTATTACCCCGCGGATTGCCCGCGAGCTGACGCTGAAATTGGAGTCCGGCGCCGCGCCTGTGCAGGTACGCTACCAGATGAAAACCCGCACTTATGAGGGGCAGGCGCCGGCGGTCAGTGCACTGTTGCGAGGAGAATCCGAACGCTGCTTTTTTATTACTGCGCATGCTTATGAACCGCATGCCACCAATGATGTGGCCGGCGTGGCTTGCTCGCTGGAAATTGCACGGACGTTGTCCGCGCTGATTGCCGATGGCAGACTGCCAAAACCTAAATATTCCATCCGCTTTTTCCATGGATTGGAGAATTTCAGCCTGTATGCCTGGGGGTTGCGGCATCCCGAAAAAATGAAGGATGCCATTGGCGGAGTTTCCCTGGATTCGTTTGGACGTCTGGAAAAGGCAGGAAAACGCGAACATTTCGTTTTGCGCCGGTCGCTGAATGTACATCCCACGTCGCAACATGGATTGGCTCGCGAAATTATGCAGATGGTCGCCAATGACAGCGGCATTGGCTTTGAAGTCAAAGAAGCCTCGAAAAACAATGAAGACCTGATGCAGGATCCCATGTTCGGCCCGCCCTGGAACCTGCTCTATGGCTCGCTTTGGGAAGAACCGCTTGCGACTTATCCGCGATGCTATTTTTATCATACCAGCCTTGATACACCGGATAAACTTTCGCCATTGGTGCTGGAGACTGCCGGTGCATTCGCCGGGACGCTGGCATTTTTCATGGCAAGTGCCGAAAAGGAAGACAGCGCCTTTTTGGCGAAGTTGGCCTGCAAGGACTGGAAGCAGGTTGTTGATGACAAGTGTCGCGAGGCATTGCGGCTGCAAGATGAGGGTCTCGCCTTGCGGCGTCTGCGGGCGCAACGCTTGGCGGCATGGCGACGGTTTTCCATTCCCTCGGGGATGGCGGCGATAGACGATCCCACCCTGGCAGTTGAATTTAAAACATATGCCGAACAGCGGATTGCCGCGGCTCTGCAAGTCTTATACGGCGGCGAGCCTCCCGCACTTATGGTTCAAGGGCATCGGGAAATCTTGGTGCGCACTTTGCCAGGGCCGATTGGACTGGGGACGATCAGCGATGAATTGCGTGACCTTGCCGCTGAAGCGCAGGGCTATAGGAGCAATGAATACTGGTGCCTAGATGAATCCGGCACGAACTTTTATCATTTCGACGGCAAAAAAACAGTTTTTGAAGTCGCTTTAGCTATTTGGGCGACTCGTCCCTACGGTTTGCAGGAAGATGCGGATGCTTTCCCGCAGGAATTGCAACGCTGGGCGAAGTTGGCTGAGGTTTTACTGAAAGGCGGCTTGGCTCGTTTGCGGGAAATCCCTGTCGTGAAAAAAGCGCAAATCGTCCATGGATTGCAGGAACTCGGAATCCAGCCTAGCGATTGCCTGATGGTTCACTCAAGCCTCAAGTCTTTCGGTTTTGTCGAAGGAGGCGCGGACACGGTGATCGATGCACTCCAGGAAGTAGTGACCGAAGCCGGAATTGTGGCCATGCCTGCTTTCTGCGATTGTGCCGAGGGGGGCAGCAGCGGAGCATATGATCCGGCCACCACCCCGATTGGGAAGTGGGTTGGCTTGATACCGGAAACCTTCCGGAAACGCCCTGACGTGCTTCGCAGTCGGCATCCCACCCATTCGGTCTGCGCCTGGGGACAAAAAGCCGAAGAATTCTTGCAGCAAGCTTCACCGTATGACACCTTCGCAGAAGACAGTCCCTGGGGAAAACTCCTCAAGCAGAAAGGCAAAGTCCTCTTCCTTGGTGAAGCCATCGGCGGAAACACCTTCCTGCACGCTTGCGAAGGATGGTACAACTCATATCTTGACAGCACTTTTGCCCTGTGCAAAACACCCGAGCGAGTGCAATCCGTCCTGGTCAAAGATTATCCCGGAGGGTGCCGCGGCCGCTGGTATAAACTCGGACGCAATGCACCATGGTTCCAGAAACTGAAGGAGCGCGGAGTTTTCCAGGAAACACGGATCAATGATACAGTA
>JAAZKI010000092.1 GCA_012799905.1 Lentisphaerota bacterium
CCGGTGTAGCCGGCGTCCCAAACCGGCATGACATTGATGTCAGCGCCGGGGGTGCCGCCGGTCTGGCCAGTGTTGTGCAAGCCCCACAGGTTGTTGAACAGCGCGTCGTTCGGCGGCGCCAGGAAATGGAGTTCATAGTTAGGCTCAACATATTCGATCTGGTCAGTCCAAGCGCGGTACTGCGAGATCGCCGCCTCCATGGCGGCCGCATCATCAGCGCCGGCTGGCAGCTGCACCAGCTGGACACCGGTGAAGGCCGAAGTCTTCACCACGGTCGTGCCCAGCGCAGCATGCGCATCTTCCATCGCCTGGAATCTGACGCCCGGCTTGAACTTGACAATCAGCTGACCAGCACGGTGCGGCCGCGCCAGCATTTCGCTGGCTGATTCATACGCCAGCGCCCGGTAGCCGCCGGTCTCCTCGCCATACGGCGCGGCTGCCGCCTCGTTGGAGGACAGCGAGGTGCGATGGTCGCGGTAAATCTGCGACGCCGGCAAAGCCGAGCCGTAGACGCGGATATTGTCAATCGCGCCGTCCAGGCCCTCACCGATGTTGAACACCGGCCCGGTCATGACGCCGGCCAGGATGCCGTCGCCAAAGGCGGGACAGGTGAACTGATGCCGCAAGTCTTCACGCTCGACCACTGGCATGCCATTGACATACAGGGTGAGCAGACGCGCATCCGCGTCATAGCTGGCGGCCAAATGCGTCCACACGCCGGCCTCAATAGCCAAGCCGACAACGTCGTTTTCCGGAACTCGGAACGCAGTTGCGGCCGGGCCGTTCGGCGTGAACGATGCGTACGGCATGCCGCCCGCAGTCCAGCCGAGTTCGAAGTTAACGCCATTCTCAGAGACTTGGCGCTTGAACAGCGTCACCGCATTCGCGACGCTGTCAGGTTTGACCATGGCCATCACTGTCCAGCTCGGCAGGGCGTGACGCGCCTGCGGCGGGATGGTCAGCGCGGCGCCGTCCATGACGAGATGGCGCAGCACCGGGCGGGTGTTGCTCAGCGGGCGCAGCGGATCAGCTGCGAAGCTGTCCTCGTCCGGCCGCCGGAACATGCCGTCCACGGGTGAGCCGTCAGCTTTCAGGCCATACACTTCTTCGTAATCGCTGTAGCCGTCGCCGTCGGAATCGGCCAGGCGCGGGTCAAGCCCGAAGGCCTGCTTCTCGCCATTGGTCAGGCCGTCGCCGGCGATGGCCAGGGCGTGGAAGTCAGCATTGCCATTGGCCGTGTCGTTCGGCACTGTGCCAGCCAGGTATTCATACAAGTTGGTCAGGCCATCGCCGTCCTCGTCGCCCTCTGCATCGTCAACGCCGTAGACATTTTCGAACCAGTCGGGCATGCCGTCAGCGTCAGCGTCGTCAATGCCGCGGAAGGCCAAGGCGCCAGCCGTGCCCAGCCAGTCAGCCACGCCGAACAAGTCGACCGCAGCCGGATCAGCCGCATAGTCGGCCCAGACTTCAGCATACGTCTTGACCACGACTGCACCGGCGCCATCAACATACTCGACCTCGGCCGCGCTATTGAGGATGGCGTCATTGACCAACGCCTCCGGCGTGCTGGCCACGCCATAGTCAGCAGCTGCAATTGCGTACGTCTCAGCCGTTCTCCAGCCAGGATGCGCGAAGTCTTCGATCGTCATGCCGCCGTCATCGAAACGGAAGCAGCGGAACAAGCCGGGCGTGCCGGTCTGGATCAGCTGGGTGCGATTCTCATCCAGCTCAACCAAGCTGCGCGCAACCGTCCAAATCCGGACTTCATCCAGGAAGACATCGCCGCGCCAATCTTTCTTCTCGACGTCAACGCCGCCTTCATTGACGATGTAAGCCGTCGGGTCAGCCAGGCTGAAGAAGCTGCTGCCGTCCACCGGCAGATAATCAAGCTCAGTCGCGCTGAAGACGCGCCGAACCACAGCCAGGCCGCTAGTCTCCGTGCCGACGGTCAGGCTCAAGGCGCGCGCCGTAGGCGCCCAAGACGCTGCCAAGTGCACCCATACGCCCGCCGGAATCGCATGCGGAGCAACCACATTGCCCTTGTCGTCAGTCGCGCCAAAGTCCAGCCGGATTGACGTCTTCTTAGCGGTCTGGTACATCACATACGGCACGCCGTCGCTCAGGCCGAGTTCATAACCCAGGTTGTTGCCCACCGCGCGGCGAATCAGTGCGCCCGAGGCGAGAGCCGGGTCAGCGGCCTTCACCCAGGCTTCAACCGTCCATTCCGGCATGAGCATAACGCGGTCAGCGGCTGCCAGCGGCACTTCCAGGCCGTCCTGCGCACCGCCGCCGATGTTCGCCAACACCAGGTAGCGGTTGATGAAGTTATCGCCGGTGGCCGGGTCAAGGCGGTTCATCGAATGCAGCGGGCTGGTGAAGTCCGCCATTTCGATGCCGTCCA
>JAAZKI010000419.1 GCA_012799905.1 Lentisphaerota bacterium
CATGACCACCATGTCCACATCTTTTTGCGCCGTAGGCGCTTAACCATGCTTAACCCCAGGCTTTAGCCTGGGGGAGGCATACCCCAAAACTGCGCCTTGTAAAGGCGCTACAGAAGACTGACCCCAATACGCAAAGACTGACTTTCACCAGACCGCTTTGACCATAATACAGCCTTTCTTGGCCTTCCTGATGCCCAAGGTGTTGACGGTGACGCGCAAGTGAGGAGAAAGAGCTGACATCAGCAAGATTTAAAGGCTTCTCAACGATAAAACGGGAAAGAAAAAGGTACATTATAATCTTTCTATGATACTTGAAATCAACGCTTTACAGAAGTTAAACTGCTGCTATCTTATGTTTAGTCGACGATCGTGGAGAGGTGCGCAGGAGGGGCCACCAGTAGGAAGTATCTACAAACGCCGTTCACGGCAGAAAGGCAACAGCATGACAAGATTAAGCAAACCAGGGATCAAAAGCAGATTGTTGGCAGTCGCCATTGGTATGGCATTTTTGCTATCGGGGTGGTGTCACGGTGCAAGACGGCATGTCCGCGTCGACGGTGACGACAGCGCGGACGGATTAAGTTGGGCGACAGCGCTCGCCAGCGTGCAGCAGGCCATTGACTTATCGGCTCCGGGCGACGAAGTCTGGGTGGCGGCTGGCCGCTACGAGGCGGCAATGCGGCGGGAAGTGGGAAGCGAATCAGGGTGGGCGATGTCCTTCCTGCTCCGGGATGGCGTGAGCCTGTACGGCGGCTTTTGCGGCCATGAGCAGTCGCTCGCAGAACGATCGTTGGACAGCATGGCGCCGGAACCATCCGGAAGCTGGAACTTCGCCGCAAAAACGATCCTCACGCTGCCCGAAGGCAGCGAGGGCAGTGTCCTTATCGGTGAAGCCGAAATGTTCCAGCACACGACCCGAATCGACGGTTTCACCATCACCGGCGGTCGAGCCTTTGGCCGAGCTGAAGACGGCTACGGCGGCGGCGGCCTCCTGCCCGGCAACGTCATCCTGGCTCGCTGTCGGGTGATTGACAACCTGGCGCGCTCCGGGGGCGGCCTGGCCCTCCGCAACGGCGCACAAGTCCATGCCAGCCTCATCGCTGACAATGACCTCTTGGCCGAAGGCTGGGGCGGACTCGGCGGCGGCCTCCGCCTACTCGGTTCTGGCGCCATAGTCACCAATTCCGTGCTCACCGGCAACGGCGCTGGCGGCGAAGTCCGAGCCGGCGGCGGCATCTATGCGAAAGGCGCTGTGACCATTGCTGCCTGCACCATTGTCAACAACGCCGCCATTCGCCAGGGCAGCGGCGTCAGCCTGGCTGGCAGCGGCGGCCAGCTGCTCAACTGCCTGGTCTGGGGCAACCAGGGTTCGTCCCTGCAAGTCTCTGACGGCGACGCTTTCATCAGCCACTGCGGCATCACTGGCGGGCCGACCAACCACGGCAACGTCCCCCTGGAAGCAGCTAACGCCGGCCCCGGCGGAGTCAACAGCAATGACAACTGGGTCGACGGCTACTACGTCTGCTTTGTCGATCCTGACAACCGCAATTTCCGCCTGGCCGCCGGATCGTATGCCATCAACCGAGGCATGGAACCGACCTGGGATGACGATGGCGGCAGCGATGCGGCCGGGCAGCCGCGGCAGCAACAAGGCCATGCCGACCTTGGCGCATACGAAAGCTCAGCCCCGGGAAACCTGACTTATGACTTTGCCGTGGACTTCCCCTGCCTGTATCGCGAGCGCTCAGCCGTGTGGCCAGCGCCAGGACTGGCGACTCCGACAGGCGTCGCTATCCGCTTCCAAGACCAAACCGGACTGGCTGCCTGGCAAGAAGAGGAAGACGAACTCTGGTCTGCCGAATGGCTTGCCGCTGGGCAAGCCGCCCCGAACCTGGAGGCGCGCATGACCGGCTCAGAAGCCGACTGCTGGCATGTCTTCTCCCTGACTAGGCTCCTGACCGTCCGGCCACGTCCTTTGACCATAGTCGCTGACGATTTGGAATACACCTACGGGGAGGAATTTCCGGCCTTTACCTGGCGCATAATCGGCGGAAGCCTGGCTGCTGGCGACACCATAACCGGCGAGCTGGAGTGCGCGTATGCCGGCATCCTGGACCAGTCCTATTCGATCACGCAGGGTACACTCCAAGTTGAAGATGGTGCAGGCGGCGCCAACTATCGCCTGGAATTCATCCCCGGAATCCTGACCTGCCACAAGGCCGCCGCTACTCTGACCGTCACCAATAGCGACCATATCTACAATGGAAAGCCAGCTGACTTCACCTGGACCAGCGACCCGGCCGGCCTGACTGGCGTCATCACCTGCATCGGCATTGATGGCACGGTCTACGGCCCGTCCTCGGAGCTGCCTGTCAACGCCGGAACTTATCTCGTGACCGTGGAGGTGGATGACCCGCACTACTCCGGCAGCGTGGAAGCCATCCTGCACATCCATAAGGCCCCGCTGACCGTCGCCGTCACTAATTGCAGCAGAATGTTCGGCGTCCCCAATCCCGCCTTTGAACTGACGTATGAAGGCTTCTGTGCGGACGACTGCCCGGACGACCTCGAACCGCCGCTGGCAACCTGCTCGGCCACGCCCAATAGCCCGGTCGGTGATTATGCCATCGTCCTAACCGGAGGCCAGGCCGACAACTATGAACTAATACCGCAAGAAGGCGTCCTGACCATCACCCCAGCCAAAATCACAGTCAACATGACGGTCACACCGGCAGTATATGGCGACAGTTTGGATGATTTAACGGTTTCTGTGATCGCAACGCACGCAATCACCGGCGCTCCCGTCCCCGGGACGCTCCGCTGGAACGATGCGGGCGACGCAGTCCTGCCCGCCGGAGAACACACCTGCGAATGGACCTTCATCCCAGACAACGCCAACTTTGCTGCTGCCAGCGGCGATGCGACTGTCACCATCGCCAAAGCCCCCTTGACGGTTCAGGCGCCTAAGCTGGAACGCGGCGCCGGCAGCGAAAATCCGGCTCTGACGCTGACCTACAGCGGCTTTATCCAAGGGGAAAACGAACATACGCCGGGAGTCTTTGTCCAGGCTCCGGTTCTAGTCTGCACTGCTGCGGCAGACAGCCCAGCTGGCATCTACCCAATCCAAATCCTGCCTGGCGAAGCCGCCAACTATGAAATGACCTACCAGGATGGCTGGCTGCAAGTCTGTCTGGTCTCCCCGCAAGCCAATAACATCAATACCCAAAACGGCGTCTACGGCACTTTGTTGTCAGACATCGTCCTGACCGGCAGTTTTACGCACCCGGTGACAGGCGAGGCCGTTACCGGGACTCTATCCTGGGATGACGGGTCGGAATTGCCGCCTGCCGGAACGCATTCCCGCCCCTGGCGATTTGTTCCCGACAATGGTGATTGGTACGCTCCCATCACCGGCATGGCCGACATTGTCGTACTCCCACGTACGCTGGTCATCAAGGTTAATTCCTACAGTAAAAACTATGGCGAAAATGACCCGCCCTTCGCCTGGGAGTTCGGCGCCGGGTCCATGCCCCTGGTCAATGGCGACGTCCTTGACGTGCAGGTGCGACGTGACGCAGGGGAAATGCCCGGCCAATATGAACTCTGGCCGGAAATCAATGGCCTGAACAACAATTACACAGTCAAGCGCATTCCCGGAACCTTGACGATCCGTCACCTGCCCATATACATTTACGCAGACAGCAAGTTCAAACAGTTCGGTGAACCAGACCCTGACTTGACGTACAGAATCATGGGCACGTTGCTGGAAGGCGACGCTGCCAGCGGCAGCCTGAGCCGCGAAGCCGGCGAAGAGCGCGGATCGTACGCCATCAACCAAGGAACCTTGCGACTGCCGGAGTACTACGAAGTCACGTTCAGAGGCGCCCGGCTGTCCATCATCTTCCGCCAGATCACGGTTTCTGTCAAGCCCTGGAGCAAAGTCTATGGCGATCCTGATCCAGCCTGGGAATGCACCATCGCCATAGGGTCACTGCTGCCAGGCGATGAGCTGCTCGGTTCGCCGACACGCAAACCGGGCGAAGACGTCGGCAAATACGCCCTTGCCCGCGGCGATCTGAGGGTCAATGACAACTACGCAGTCAACTTCAGAAATGGCTCTGTCACCATCACCCCACGGCCCATCACTGTCCAAGCCAATGACACCTGGCGCTTTCCAAAAATGCCTAACCCGACCTTCACCTACGAAATCACTGAAGGCGCCATCGTTGACGGCGATTCCTTCACCGGCGAATTGTCCGCCACCACCACGAGAAGACTGGGCACATACCCAATCAAGCAGGGCACGCTTGCCTTGAACGATAACTACGCCTTGACCTACCTGCCAGGCACCTTGAAAGTGATCTCGGCCACAATCATAGACTGGGAAGTCGCAGCATCTGACATAATCTATGACCAAAAACTGGCCGACTCTGAGCTGACTGGAACCTTCTACCATCCCCACACGGGCGAACCCGTGCCAGGAATCCTGGAGTGGACAGACCCTGAGATAAAGCTGCCAAGCCCCGGCAACCACACACGAGAGGCGACATTCATTCCGGAGCCGTCAACCGGGCTTGACACAATAAGAGTGCCCGTATCCGTGACCGTACACCGCATCCGCCTCAAAGTGGTCGGAGAGTCATACGACATTATCTGGGGTGAACAAATTGGCGATGGCACTGGATTCAAATACCACATCACCGAGGGCGCCATGCTGCCAGGCGATGAACCATCTGGACACCTGTTCTGTCCCCTCACTGGCAATGTCGGGGTATATAAAATTGGCATGCACTTCTTGCACTTTCCCACCTACTATGATGTGGAACTCGTGCCCGGCACTTTAACGGTTCGACACCGCCACCTGACCGTGCAAGCCGATGACATGAGCAAGGTCATGCACCAACTCGACCCTTTCTTCACCTATACCATCATCGACGGCTCCCTGGCCGGAGACGCATATTTTGTCGGCGTCTTTATTCGTGAGATGGGCGAAGAGCCAGGAACCTATCGGATAGGGCGAGGCACGTTTAATCCCTCTACAGACAATTGCATCGTGCACTTTATTGAAGGCACCTTCACCATTCTGCCCAAGCCAGAGCTGAGGTCGGTCAGCGCGGCGCCAATTTGTGTCGGCGAGCCGCTGTCCTGTTCAACTCTGTACGATACGCAGAGCTTTGCAGACGCCGCCGTGCGCAGCGGCTCAGCTGTAACCTTGACGTGGGAGACGCCGGAGAAAGTGCTGCCAGCAGGAACCTGGCCGCAGGAATGGCTGTGCATCGACGACACAGGCAGCATCATCGACCGCGGCACATGCATGGTGAAGGTGCTCCCGCTCCAAGTGACCGTGGCTCAGAGAAATCCTTTCCAAACAAACCGCAGCGAAGACCAAAACGACTTCCTCGCCCATGACGAAGCGGCCGGCTGGGGCATTGATTTGTTTGCCAGCCTTGAAGAAGCCCTGGCTGCCGTTGCTCCGGGCGGCGAAGTGCTGGTTGAACCGGGAGAGTACCTGGCGCCGGCCCAAGGATGGATCATCGACCAAAGCGTGACCATCACGGCTTATACGGCCGCCGCAGCACTGAAGCCAGACGAGGAGCCGACGGCTGAGACAGAATCGCTTCTGGAGCAAAACTTCGAGGCAGCGCTGGCGCCGGCATCGCAGCCACGGCTTGCCCCGGATTCGGAAGTCATCCTGCGGGGCGAAGTCATCATCGCTGGTGACGATGATGCGGACATTGAACTCAGCGGCCTGGCCATCCTGGCGCCGGAAGGCGGCGTCGCAGTCAAAATCGCAGCCAAAAACGCCACCGTGCGCCTGCAAAGCAATTTCCTCAACGGCGACCAGGCGGCTGTACGAGTAGAGGATTTCGCCTCCCTTGAGCTGTCTGACAACATTCTCTCGGGCTCGGAAGGCGTATCTGCTCCCGACCATCTCGACCTCTCGCCGACCTGGCGGGAGCGCAATGAGCTTCTGGCTCCGTGAGCAGCGCTTTGCCCTGCAAGCGCCGGCTCGCCCGTACGCTTTCAAGGCAGGAAGATCGCTCCCGGCAATTCGGCCAGCGTCTTCTTGGGCTGGCGCCGCTTCCATTCCGGCGGCGGCTTCCAGCCCGGCTTCAGGAGCATGCCATAAGCGGCAGCGGCCGGCGCAATTGTTTCCCAAACGGTAAATTCGTTTTGATTGACGGCTCGTGACTCCATATTGACAAAACGGCGCCAGAGCGGAATGCGCTCTTCGATGATGCCATAACATTTTTGGGTGCTCACGTCACGGCCGCCAGTCCACGCTGAGGGCAGCAAGGTGACATTACAGCCATCAAACTTCTGGTCAGGACGCTTCTTAACCTCGATTCGAAAAACCGCCATGGCTGCCACGTAGTTGTTCTTGCCGGTGAACGTGTAGGGAACCAAGCCGGGAATCGGATCGACGTACTGGTCTTCGCGCGACCACATCGGCAGCGAAAGGATGCGAACCGGGTAGACTGTACCCAGGCCGGTCGTCAGCGAACGGCCCATGGGATTGGCGCCTAACATCCAGTCTGCCAGCAGCAAAGCGGCAGCACGGTATTTCTCCTCGCCGGTCAAACGCCAGGCCATGAGAAAGAAAGCCCCCTTGTGGAACGGCAGCCCAGCGCCCCACCCCATAAATTGGAAATAAGCGTGGTTCAAGGGCCAGTTGACGTTCCGGTAAGCCAGCTCCTCCTGACTCCGCAATAGCTTGTCCGCCTCCCGAATGACCAACTCGCGAAACTCCCAGGCGTTGAACTTCAACAGCCCGTGATCCTCGGCCAAGGGACTGAGAAAATAAGGACGCTTATGCTCGGAAACAAACTGCATAGCAGGCCGGAAATAGACTACGCCCTCAGCAATTTCCCGATATGCCTCATCCTTAGTTAAAAGATACAAGGACAAAGCCGCTCGATAGACCAGATGTCCAGGCAGCGTCGCTGGTTCGCGGTAGGTCAGCTCGCCCTGCTTCGGGTCAACAGTGAACACATGCTCAGCCCGGTTGCCCTCGTCCTGCGCAAAAGCCCACGCCCGCTCCGCCGAAGTCCGAAACGGCTGCGCCAAATCGGGACGGCCTGACAGCAGGTACGCCCGCGCCAGATCAGCCGCATAGGACGCATACTCCAAACTGCTCTCCCGAGTCGGCAGCGCCAAGTAATACCGCTGCTGGTCAATGTCCGGATTAGGCTCTTCCGGATGACTGGTCGCCTCCAGCCAGCAGCCCACACCTCCGGCCTCATTCTGCGCCCGTCGCCAGACGTCTACGCCCCAGGCGGCCTCGTCAACCACGTCGGCTATGCCATTGCCTGACTCCGGCAAATCAAGCTGTCCATCAGAAAAATTCTCTGGACAGAGCATATAGGCGGCCAGCAAGCATTCAACGACGCGGAAATGGTAGGTGCGTCGATCAAAGTCGCCAGCATCCCACCAGCCGCCATAGACGTCTGGCAGCTTCTCTTCAGTGGCTGTGGCCTTGACCATCTCAAAGTGCCTGAGTTTCACTGGCTTTCCTTCGCGGTCCCAAATGCATCCGGTGCGACCGCCGTAATGGCGGTCGTTGGGCGCAAACCCGCCGCGCCAGGACACGGGATGATCGCGCTCAAAGGTCCATTGCGTATGCTCGGTCGTCTTGGCTATCCCGGAACGCTGGTGAAACAAACCGCGCGTGGTGACGTAGAACGCCTCGCCAATGGCGTCGTCGCCGATGACAAAACTCCACGACCGACCCGCTCCAGGCAGACGAAGATGATAGCGCCCAGGCGTGGTTAAGTCGGAAAAGTCAAGCTCAAGCACGGTTTCGCCATGCAGGGGGATTTTCTTACGGCCATTTTGGCAATGATACTGTTCGCGGGCCCGCAGCGCCGCCTGCCCCCGAAACGCCACCTCGCCATCCGGCTCGCGCACCACCTCGAAATCCCGGCCCACATACGCGTCAACCGGCATTTCTCCCAGGGTGGCCAGCCACATGCCGAAATACGCATATTTTTTCGGGGCGTCGGCAGCATAGCCAACCTGGTTGACTTTCAAGGCCCTGGTCACGGTGGTAGCTTCTTCATAGCAGAGCGACCCTTCCAGGGCGCCATCCGCCGTGCTGACCCTGATGGTCTCGCCGTCCTTCAGCGGGCGTTCCAAACGCAGATAGGCAAAATGAATCAGCTCTGCGGAAGATGTAAGGTTATGACCTGCCATGGCCTGGCGCGGCATCCTGAATTCGCCGACCGCATTCACCCAATAGCCCTGCGCCGCCAGTGGCAGCGCGGCGCCTTCGCCGCCGGTCAGCCGGAAATATCCTGGCGTCTCAAAGCGATTGCGAATGGGCAATTGGCATTCCCCCACTACCGCAACAACGGAATAACTATAGAAAAACCGATGCGCCCAGGCCTGAAGCTCGCCCGTCGAAAACTTTTGATCCGCCAATGCCAGGCGTTTGCCAAAGCAGCGGACGACTTCCGCGACCAGGGGGGCACGGAAATCGCCAGCCAACACCAGGTGAGTTGCGTCCAGCGGGAATATGGTCAAGGCGCCCTGCCCGAGCTTGGACGGATCGACTTTTTCCGCCGGCGTCCCCAGTACTTGCCCGTATGCATTCAAAGCCATGCTATTACTGGCGCACAATAGCCCTAGGATGCTCAGCGCCGCAGCCAGCAACGATGCTGTCAAGGCGGCTGAGGGCGGCCCGGCAACACGCGATTTTTTCCCGATCACTTCCGTCATAACGCCACCCTTCCTAGCATCTTCCCTGGTCAAGGCCAGGGTCTGACAAGCCCAAACTCAGAACTCACCATGAATAGCGATTTTGCTGAACACTTCGGCGCAATAGCCGCACGTCTCGCACTGATGCCCGCAGGCGGTCACCCGGCGGTGCCAATCATCTGGAACGCGGTCGTTGACCAGGATTGGCATCTTTGGCAGGCCGCTATGCCCCGGCTCCAGCAAATCAAGGATATTGCCATGAAAGCGCCCGTGCGCATAGGCGGCGATCACCATGCGCGGATGGCCATGCAACCGGGTAGCCAGTTTCGCGGTATCGAACCAAGGTTCGTAATGATGCAGGTCTTCCGGCCGAATCCAGCAATTCGTCAACACCCGCCAATGCTGCTCCGGCGGCTCCAGGTATTCCCAGCACGGGGCGCCATAGCGGACACCCGGCCCAGGCGTGGATGCGGCTTCCACCTCGTGCGCGACCAAGTTGTCGTGGAAAGTCTGAAACGCGCAGTCGTGGAGGCAGCCGCTGTTAGCCAGCAAGTGCAGGGTCTTGCCATGCTCGTCACACCAGGCTTTGAGCTTGGCGATCGCCTTTGGCGAACGATTCAACTCCCGCTTCATATAATAGCCGTCAAAGCAATCGG
>JAAZKI010000443.1 GCA_012799905.1 Lentisphaerota bacterium
CCTTCAGTCGGCTGGCCCAAGCCATCGGAATCAGCGACTGCGTCCGCACCGATATGATCGGCGCTGGCGGCTCTGCAGCATCGCCCCACTCCTGGATGGTCTTCCAGGTGTATTCGGCCTGGAGCCGTCCGCCCGCATATTTCTCCAGCGCTGCGCGTTCCTCGGCGAACGCCTCAAAAAAAACGACCTGTGTCATCGCACTATGATTCCTTACCGTATTTGTCTGACTGCTGCTGCGGCGTTGCCGCCAGCAGTGCCGGAAAAACATAATGTAATCTCGATTGCGCTGCTTGCTGGCTTGACTTTCCGCATTTCCGACAATAGAATAATGTTTCCGCGATTCGCCCTTTTCCTCGTCTATGCCAACGCTGTTTTACCATGCAAAAATCGATCTGCATTCCTGCCACTCCACCGGTTGACATTTCCGCCCTGACGCCGTTGATTGATCATCCGGCATTTCAGGCGTTGCGCGAGCGTCGCCAGCTCGGCATCAACTATCTCGTGTTTCCCGGCGCTGTGCACACTCGTTTTGAGCATGCTATTGGCACGCTTGCGCTGACCCAGCGCTTAATCCGAATTCATCGCCTGGACGACGATGACGCCCTGCACTTGCAGGCCTTTGCACTCCTGCATGACCTCGGTCACGGCCCGTTTTCTCACCAGGTCGAGCCGGTCCTGCGCGGCGACCACCACAGCAATGGCATCCGGTTGCTGGAAACCATGCAAAAGCAGCTGGCTGACGTCCGGGTCGACTTTCAGCGCCTGAGCGCGATGTTCACCGGCGACGACCCCTTGGCCACCTGGATCAATGACCGCAATCTCGGCGCCGACAAGCTCGACTACCTGATGCGCGACGCCCTCCACATCGGCTTCCATGGCACTCCCGACATTGAAAAGCTGCAATGCTACACTTACATGACCAGCGAAGGCATCGCCATTGAAGAAAAATTCATTGAAGACGCCAAGCAGCTGCAGAAGTTCTATTCCTACCTGCATCAGCACGGCTATTTGAACAAGACGGCTCTGGCGGCGCAACGGATGCTGCAACGCGCTGTGCAGGAGGAATTAGCCGGCCAGGATGGCGACGCATTGTGGCTGATGAGTGACGCCCAGCTTCGGCAATGGCTCGAACAAGCCCAATCGCCCTTGAGCCGACGGCTGGTGCGCGACCTGGCGGCACGCAATCTGCACCGGAGCTTTCTCGTTTTCAAGCCGACCGGCTACGCCTTTGTCGAACGTCAGGCTGAAAAAGCACTGGTGGTGATGGAATGGCCGCGCGCTGAGATGCGCCAAATCACCGAACGCCTGCAAGACATCGACACCGTGAAACACCTGGAAGACCAGCTGGCAGCAGCATTCAACTTGTCGCCCGGTGACCT
Source organism: Lentisphaerota bacterium (assembly GCA_012799905.1). GTDB lineage: Bacteria > Verrucomicrobiota > Lentisphaeria > Oligosphaerales > Oligosphaeraceae > JAAZKI01. The sequence goes on from JAAZKI010000443.1 coordinate 1,380, forward strand.
CCTGTTTGCGGCCATGCCGTATTTTAAGAAACTAATCCCCAAGGATTTAAGGGTATTTTCCCAAAAGTCGAACGGCAGTTTCTGGCTTTTGGAGAATGACGCTGATCACCGCCGCTCCCTGGAAAGCGACTACTTGCGCACCTTTGCCATTCGTCTGACCTGCCCCATGGAACACCGCCAGGCCCTGGCCGCCCAGGCCGATGCCATCGCCGAAACACTGCGACGCGCCATCCTGTGAGAGCTGCCAGCGCCGCTTGCGCCGTCTCACCACTGCAAGAGAACTGTCTGCTCCGGGGAGAATCCCGCAAGGTAAAGCCGATGTTCATAGCCATTGCCTTGGGCAAAACTGGCGTTGAGGCGCAGATTCAAACGCATCCGCCGCTCTGCAGTCGGCAGCATCGCCAGGGGCCAGCGCAGGCTTGCCGCACCGCCGCCTGAGCAGGCATATCGCCCAGCCGCACCATGAGGGGCGTTATAGCCGAGAACATGCAGATAATTGTCACTCCGCACAGCCAGGCCGTCCTTTCCCCAATTCAGATTCAAGTTAATGGGAAAGGTGACGCCCAAAGCGTCGATCATGTAGACGGACAAAAAGCCGGCGCCGGCGCCGTCCTCGGCTTTGACTTCCAGCACAAAATCGTCGTCTTCAAGCAGAAAACGCCAAGCATAGCCGCCGCCGGCAGCTGGCTGCCAAGCGCCCGGGGCAACGACGGTCGGCGCCTCAGGCAATCCGAGAAACGCCTGCCAGGGCGTCTGGCCAGACTGCATGGCTGACGCCAAGGCATCGATTTCCGGCAACACGCTGGTGCGGATCAGTTCTGAGCGTCGGCGCAGCAGCTTCGGGTAATAGCGATGACACAGCGCCTCGGAATGAAAACCAAGCCGCGAATCCTCCTCACAGAGTTCAGCCAATTGGAGCGACAAGGCGCATTCGCGTTCAGCCAGACGGCGCATCTTGGCCAGCGTGGCTTCTTCGCCGCCAGTAAACAGCTGCTGTCGAAGCTGATAGAACGAAAGCAGGTTCACCGCATTTTCAAAATGGAGCCCAAGGGCTTCGGCCAGACACAAGTCATGGCGGCGCTCCGGGTTAAGTCGTGCCTGCGCCTCTCCTTGCCGCAGATACGTCAGCCCCTCTTGCCAGCCATCAGAAACCCGTCGCATCAAGGTCATGGCGTCGTCCAGGGAAAATCCGGCCAGGGCTTCGCCTAAGGCGTCACCGCTGGGCGGAAAAATCGGCTTCCACGGCGGTGACAATGGCCGCAGGCGCGGATAAGCCGACAGCTGCCAAACCGAGCCGGTGTTCTGGGGGCCGTAATACTGAAACATCAGAGAGAAAGGCATATTTTCATAAGCCGCGCTGAACAGCTCCCAGGCCTTAGCTGCCGCCTCAGCAGCCGCGCCCCACAGCGGCTGAGCCAAACGCCGCAGGAATTCATGCTCATCAACGCTGAAATCCTCAAACGCCAGCCGTCCGCCCGTGTGATTCATAAGGCCCGGGTAATTGCCGACATACCAACAGAACATGGAGTGATTGACGCCATGCTCGCGCATAGCCCGCAGTTTCCTGTAGATCAGCCCAGGCGCTGGAATAAAGGGAACCGTGCCAAGTTCGTAACTGCAACCGACCTGCAATTTGGCCGACACCTCAACGCCGGCTTGACGAGCTGCGGCAGCCTGGCGAGCGAAGCGCTCTGCCGGGCCGACATAGCTGAGCCAGTAGTCTCCGCCGTGGCGTACGCGTCCAAGCTGCGTCTTGGCGCCGCCGGATTCATAGTTGAATTGTGCGACAACGTCAGTCGGGACTGAAGCGCCAATCGTATGCGCCCAGGGCGCGTGTTCGTTGACATGCGGAAAGTAGAACCAACTGATGAAAGCGGCATCCGGCGCAGCCGCATGGATTCCGGCGGCCATGGCAGTCAGGCTGTCGCGGATGACATCGCCGTGCGGGCGCTGGCCGCAGCGCGGGCATGGAATCGGGGCGTCAACGGAACCGCCCAAGGCGGACAGGCAAGTCGTGCCGCGCTCGCCATGCGTGATGTTGATCAGTCCGCCCAGGTCTGGCGCCTTCCGAAACACACTTTCTGTCAATTCCCGCAGATATTGCCGGGTTGCCGGCGAACTCGGACAAAACAAATGCCGCCCTCCGACGATTGCCCCGAACAGCTCTGGATGCGCTGCCAGCAGCGGGTCGCCGGCCATCGCGGCAAACG
>JAAZKI010000220.1 GCA_012799905.1 Lentisphaerota bacterium
CCTTTGCTAACTCGCGTTGTTGTTCCATCGCCATTGCCGTAACTCCTTTTATATATGCGTTTTAGCATACCATAGCACGATAACAAAAAAAAGCAAGTTGAGTACTTGCAAAAAAAAAAGGGGGGGGTATTGTTTACTCTATCGCGCAATGACCCACTTTTGGGAATTGCACCCCCCGGAAGAGCCGGGTTGGTAGTGGTGACAAGAAAAACCCCAGGGCTTTCCAGCTTTCCGGAAAGCACTTGATCGCTGTAGGCATCTGCTTTTACCGGATTTTTTCCGTCAGAGAGTTCGTAGCGTGAAAACAGGCGTTCCGCCAGCAGCCTTTCCTGTTTTTCGTAGCGGACAAGAATCCCGTTCTGGCGATGAATCCAGACCGCGCCGTCCGTACCTGAAAACTTCCAGTAATTGGCTTCGTTGGGGGTTGGCAATTCTGGGCCAAGGTCATATTGTTGTGCGGCGGCCATCGCCATTTCCGCGTCAGTCGGCAGTTTTCCCGAGAAGGTGATTTCTGCGAATCGCAGCGGGAAGTCAGTGCGGTTGCGCCCGGCATGAACGCGAATATATCTTGCGAGCAGATTGAGCTGATCGGCTGCGATGCTGTATTGTTTTTCTTCTGTTCCGGCATCGAGGTTGGGTATATGCTTGGCCATTTTCCAGTCTTTTCCATCAAAGCTGGTGTAAAGCAGGATTTCCGAGATGTTCTGGCTGGGGATGGCAACGGCCTCCAGCTCAAATTTTCGAATCAAATAGAGAGCGCCCAGATCAAACGTAATATCCGGTTCATCACTGTATTCCCGGAAAAAGACCTGCCGTTCGCGGTCTACTTTGCCGTCGGTCAGCCAGGTGCAGGAATTATCTCCACTGGTAGGGGCGGCGTTGTAACGGTATCCGGCGACAGTCACCGGCCCTTCCTCGATGACAGGCGGGTGGAATTCGAGATTGGCAATGGACAAATGCTGGCCAGGGGATTTCAATGCTGAAAACAGGGAGAAGCGGATTTCTTTGATTTCGCCAAGAGCAGGTGAGCTTTGCGAACCGAGTGACTTCAGAGTTCGCACATCCATTGGAATATGCACATGTTTCCAGCCAGAGGCATTGAACTCGGGGGTGGCAATCAGGCCGGAGCCGGTAGGAAAGATCAGCATGACCGCCGCTTGCCCATTGCCCTTATAGGCAGTCTGTTCAATGTCAAAGGAGACCGCCCCGGCCTTCCGAAGATCGATTTTTTCAGGCAGATGCAGGTTCAAACCCTGGTAATCTCCCGGTGATTCGATGCTGGCGCGAATCGCCTTGCCGACGGGGCTGTCAACCAGGGAAATGCTGGGCGCAACGCGGGCGTTGCCGCCGGTGGAGCCGCTCCAATACTCCGTGTTCATATATTGGAGTTGCGTTTCCGTTTGCATACTTGTTTCCGCAACAGCTGCCGAGAATGAAAGAAACAGCGCCAAACTTCCGAGACTTGCAGCAATGTACTTAGGCATTATGATTTTTTCTTTCCTGGTGTCAGTGAAAGGGTCGATCGCTAGGAATGGATAAAGCTTGAACTACCATGCTCCTGCAAGCGAGGGACATACGGCAAGCTGAAGCTGAACTACGTACGGCAGCCTAAAGGCTGTGCTACATACGGCAAACTAAGGTTTGAACTACATGCTCCTGCAAGCGAGGTACATACGGCAAGCTGAAGCTGAACTACG
>JAAZKI010000583.1 GCA_012799905.1 Lentisphaerota bacterium
AACTTTAACATTGGCAACCTCGTTGGTGAGTGGAATTATAATGTTGGTAGCATATATAATATACTGCAAGCCAACGGGTTGTCAAGTTTTTTGACTCTTTTTTGGGGTGTTACTTCACGGAATCAGAATTATATTAGTCTTAATAATGTCGGTCTCCGCAAGGGGGTCACTTTCCTTTTTCGCCCTCCTCTTCCAGGTCATCCGTTGCGCAAAAACACCATCACCAGCGGTCGTTTGCTGGCCGGGCTGTTCAGCCTGGCTACGCCGATGCTGTTGCAAGCCCTGCTGCAGAATCTGCAAAGCATCATTGACCTTTACTTTGTCGGCGGCCTTGGCGCTTCCGCTGTGGCTGCGGTCAGCGCCAGCGGGACTGTGCTGTTTATCCTGACGCCGGTCCTGATGGGGGCGTCGGTCGGCACTATTGCCATGATCTCGCGCTTCATCGGGGAAGGCCAAGACCACCTGGCCGCACGCACAGTCGGCCAAAGCATCACCATCGCAGTTTTCTTCGGCACCCTGATCGCCGGCATCGGCCTGGTCTTTGGTCGCGACCTGTTTGAGCTGATGAACACCCCGGAGGAAGTCATTGCCGAAGGGCTCGTCTACCTGCGCATTTCCCTGGTCTTCAGCTTCACCATGTTCATCCTTTTCCTCGGCAACGCTGCCATGCAAGGCGCTGGCGACGCCTGGACGCCGATGAAAATCATGGCGTTCTCCAATGTCATCAACATAATCCTCAACCCGCTGCTCATTTATGGCCCCGGCATTTTCCCGCGCCTTGAGTTGGCCGGAGCTGCCTGGGCCACGGTCATCGCTCAGGGCCTGGCGGCGACGCTCTCCCTACGCCTGCTCAGCACCGGTCGCCTGCGTCTGAAAATGACTCTTCCGGACTGGCGCCCCAATGCCAATCTCTGCTGGCGCATCGCCAAAATCGGCCTGCCTGGCGCTGGCCAAATGCTCCTGCGCAGCCTCATGAACGCCGCCATGTTCCGGATTGTCGCCCCCTTCGGGACTGCCGCCCTGGCCGGCTACAGTGTCAGCACCCGCCTGAACGTCATGGTCTTGATGCCGGCCTTCTCCTTTGGCAACGCCTCGGCCACAATGGTCGGCCAGAACCTCGGCGCCGGCCGACCTGACCGAGCCGTCCGAGCCGCCTGGACGGCGGTCGGCATCGAAGTGGCAATCATGGTCGCAGCCAGCATCACACTTATATTCTTCGCGCCGTTCTTCCTGAAAATCTTCCTATCGGAAACCGAGGCCATCCGCATCGGGACGGAATATTTCCGCGTTGAAGCGCCCTTCTACATCTTCAGCGCTGTCAGCATCGTCTTGAGCCGTTCTATGAGCGGCGCTGGCGCCAGCCTCGCGCCCTTCATCATCAATGCCTTTACGCTCTGGGGCGTCCAGGTGCCCCTGGCCTATGCCTTGTCAGCCCGCCTCGGCACAATCGGCATCTGGATCGCCATGGCAACGACCCAAGTGGTCCACGCACTGATAGTGACCATATGGTTTACGCTCGGTCGCTGGAAACACAAAAAAATCTGAACAGCAAATTGACATCGGCCCCATTTTTCCTCCCCTCATCGCCTTTCTAACATCCAAACCAACAGAGGTGAATCATGCAAGAACGAATCCGAATCTGTTTCATTGGCTGCGGCGCTTTCTGCAAACATTTCGTCCCCCTGTTTCAGAAGCATCCTGACGTCGAGTCGGTCTCGGTTTGCGACCTTATTCCTGAGCGTGCGACGGCCTATGCGGAGAAATTCCAGGTGCCGATAATCTCCAGCTTTGAGGAGGCCATTCGCCGCCGCGACATCAACTCGATTGGCATTTTCACGCAGCGTCATCTGCATGGCCCGCTGGTAATTGCGGCTTTAAAGGCCGGCAAGCATGTCTACAGCGCTGTGCCCTGCGCCAGCCGGATTGATGAAATCGCCGAAATCGAGGCGCTGGTTCGCCGCACCCGCCTGACCTACTCCATGGGCGAAACCGGCTACTATCGCTCAGCCACTATTTTCTGCCGTCGTCAGATGGCAGCTGGCCACATGGGCGATTTTGTCTATGGCGAAGCCCAGTACAATCACGATCAGCGCCACTTTGACTACACGCGCAACGGCCCGGAATGGCGCCGCGTGGCCGGCATTCCGCCAATGTTCTATCCGACCCATTCGACTTCGATGATCCTCGGCGCCCTGCCCGGCGTCTTTGCCCGCAAGGTCGCGGCTTTCGGCTACAGGGAAAGATACCGGACTGACATCTTCGGCGTCAACGGCGTCAACTTGTGGGACAATCCCTTTTCCAACACCGCCATGCTCTTGCAGCTCTCCAATGGCGGCGTGGCCCGCATCAGCGAAAACCGCTGCGTAGCCATTACCGGGCCTAATACCTACATCTCGCAGTTCTATGGTTCGGAAGGCTGCTATGAATTCGCGGTGGCGCACCACTATTTCGCCAATTGGGACCCGGATAATCCCAAAAAACTGCGCATGCGCGAAGTCACCAAAGAACTCCTGCCCCCAAGCGTCTACGAAATCATCAACGCCCCGGACGGCCCCCAGAAAATCAGCGATGGCGCCGGCTTCGGGGAAAGCTCCCCAATACAGCCGATAGGACGTATTCCGGAATCCTTCCGGTATGACCGAAACGGCCACAACGGCACCCATCATTTCCTGGTGGACGACTTCTGCCGCGCCGTGACTACTGGACGCTTGTCGCCAACCAATATCTGGGCCTCAGCCCGCTTCAATATACCGGGCCTGGTCGCGCACCAGTCCGCCCTCAAAGACGGAGAACTGATGGATGTGCCTGACCTGGGCGACCCGCCAGCCGACTGGGAAGTCCTGGACCCGGAACGGGATACACCGGTGGGAGAAGACTAATAAACCAACACTATGCCTGAAAACAGAGGACAGCCGCTGTACACCGGGATGTCCTTTCACCCAGGCCGCATAGTGACACTGCAAAAGGCGAGCACGCGATGAAAGCGCATGCTCGCCTTTTGCATTAAATCGCAGAATGCTCTTCGATGGCGGCCGCTGATCAACGCCACAAAAACGGGAAACAATTTAGCAGTTGCGTTTTTTTTCTAAATCGGTTGCATTTTGCGTATAACGATATATCATAATAACAGTGCCGCTCGTCGGAAGGGCATTTATGTGAAAAACTGCCCAGGGGCACACCCTATCGTTTAAGGCGCCTTGGCTCCAGAAAAGAGTAGCCGAGCATGCGTCATTTTCCGGTTTAAACAGCACCATAGTTCACGCAGGCCGCGCCTTTGGGGAAACCACCATAACCGCGCAAAGGTTCTCCCGGAACACCATCAGCCTTTCACCCCAATCATGCCTCCGCGCCATTCTTTTCAAAGCGACTGAAAACGGCTGGCCTTCTGGCGGCGTTTTTGATTTCATTAATACTGACACAGGAGGAAAAGCATGAAAAAAAGAAAAATATACATCACTTCTTTTGACAAGGATCGGCTGGAAGAGCTGGTCGCTGTCGCCGGCGACTTTGGCGAACACCGCCGCAGTGACCTGGAAATTCTATACCAAGAATTGCAGCGCGCCATGACGGTGGAAGCCAAGAAAATCCCTGCCGATGTGGTCACCATGAATTCCAAGGTTCTGCTGCGAGACACGACCAGCGGCAGAGAAATGACCTATTCGCTGGTTTTTCCGAGAGAAGCCAACATCGACACTGGCGCAATCTCTGTCCTGGCGCCGATTGGCACCGCCATTCTTGGCTACCGGGAAGGCGATATCGTGGAATGGGAAGTCCCCTCCGGCAAAAGAACCATCAAAATTGAGAAAATCCTATATCAGCCGGAAGCCGTCGGCGACTACCATTTGTAACAGGCGCGCCCCCTGGCCGACAAGCAATCGCCAGCCAGGATGATTTCGCCATACCATAATGCACATGCAAAAGACCCTGTTTCTGCTGCAAAAGCCAGCAAAAACAGGGTCTTTTTGTAGGTGAAGCGCGTGCCTTTCACGCTGGAAAGGGGCACGCGCTTCCGGGAGTGTTGACCGTCAGCGTTCTCCCAGCATCCGGTCCATGAAGAAGAGAGCGCAGTGGCCTCCTTGGCTGGCCATCTTCAGTTTCTGCACGACGGCGTCTGTCGAGGCTTCCTCCTCGACCTGCTCGTCAACGAACCACTGCAAGAAATTCAAGGTCGCGTTGTCTTTGAGGCTCCGGGCCAGTTCGACCAGGTCATCAATTTCCTTAGTCACGTCACATTCATGCTTGTAGGCGTCTTCAAAGGCTGCCAGCGGGCTGGCCCATGAGGTTGGCGGCGCCGGGACTTCCGTCAACAGAATGCGTGCGCCGCGATCCTTCAGGTAGTTGTAGAGCTTCATGGCATGCTCGGTTTCCTCCTCTGCCTGCTTTTCCATCCAGCTGGCGGCGCCATCCATGTTGATGTCATGGAAGAACGTAGCCATTGACAGATACAGGCGCGAGTTGTAAAACTCTTTGTTCATCTGCACATTCAAGGCCTTAGTCATTTTGTCATTGATCATGGGTAATTTCCCTTTGCTTGATGGTTTGGAGTGTAATGCTCGTTGTGCTCGCATGGCCGAATCGCCAGCGGCTTTCAGCGTCTTCTTGTCAGTCTTTTCTCAGACCCGTAGTTCTTTTGCAAGTTCCTGGAATGCGCATTGACACATTTTTCAGGCGTTGCCGCTCGTCGAATCGTCCACCAGCAGTCCTGCTTCGGCGGCGGCGCGTCCAAACATCAACAGCGGCATGCTGTACATGGCAAATGCCTTTGGACTGAGGCCGCGTTCCCAAATGACCGCATTCTCTTGTGCGTACTTGGCGCCTGAGCCATAGTTAGGCGCTGCCGCCAGCGTTGCCAGCAACTGCGGCATTCCAGCCCGGATGTATTTCGCGTCCCGAGTCAAATCCCAGGCATACGCCAGACTTTCCAGAACATATAAGCCAGCGCCGCGCTGCTGCAAGCTGGGGAGTTCCTTATAGAAAAACCGACCGTCCTGGCCCAGCGTATGAGCCAGCAAATCGTCCATGGCCTTGACTACCAATTCCCCGACCGCAGCATCGCTGGTCAGCCAGTAGTAACGCATCAAACTGCTGGCCGCAACCGCAATCATGAACGGCACCCGTATCAACGTATGGTTCGTGTACGGCGACAGCCAAGCACCAAACTCTTCCTGCCAAACATGGAATTGCTGGACGATTTTTTTCGATTCATCCAACCAGCGCTGCTCACCGGTTTCGCGATACAGGGCCAGCAGACTGCGCAGCGCCCAGCCAGTCTCGCGAGCGCTGCTGCCGCCCGGCTGCTGCAACGACGGCTGTTGCAGCAGCAAGAGCAGATTTTCGCCGATGCCCAAGGCTGTTTCCAAGGCATCGCGATTGGCGGTGACGTGATACAGGTCAAGCAATCCCTCGACCCACTGGTGCGAAGGCGTGGCGCCGCCGCTGACATGGTCAGCGCTGTGAATCAGCTGAGCGCCCCGGCGATGCGGATTTGGACTGTAGTGGCAGACATCGACATCCATCTGATGCTCGCCAGCCACCAGGAGATAGTCGAGCATGCGGCGCTCACCATTGCGGGCATACATCAGCATGGCGGCATGCGGCATGTCATATTCATTGTTGCACCAGACGAACTTACCGCGGCCGCGGCCCTGGGTGGTGTAGTCCATGTCTGGAGCATCGCCCCAATGCAACATGCCATATGCTCGCAACCGCCGGTCGGCCAGCTGGACCAAATACGCCTCCAACGGCTGATAAGACGTATTCATCCACACATTTTCCAGGACATCCGCCTGCTGGTAGCAGGAAGCCGGCAGCACGGGCCGGTCTGGCATCTGGTATTGCAAACTGCGGATATTGGCGTCTGCCAACGGCAAGTCGCCGGCGTGGGGATAAAGCAGCAGGCGTTGAGTCCTGGCAATGCCCTGACGCCATACCAACGGCGCTGCGCTGGCGGGATACAAGTCCGCTTCCAGAAAATCGGCGCCGACTCGGAGGGCCTTGGGATAAATCTGCTGTGCCTGGAAGACAGTCAGGCAAAGGCCGAATTGACCCGGTTCGCGCCAGTCACCCCAGAATGTGCCGTAATGCGTTTCCGGCATCTGCTCGTTGCTCTCAAACAACAGCCAGTCCGCATCGATTTCCTGCTCCAAAATGCCATCGTTCCCAGACAATTCGCGGGTCTGGGTGCGGTAATTCGAGCGCGCGACAGCCCGCTGGCCAGCCGACGACAAGGGTCTGGCCGCCTGCCAACGCCAGGCAATCCGGCGCACCAGCAGTTCCGCCTCTTCCTCGGCGTGCAGAAGACGGTATTCAGCCTGAAACCAAGGCTTGCCAGCATAAGCATGCAGACGAAGCTGAAAATCAAAGCAGCGCCGACCATCCTCAGACTGATGCTTGCCGCGCCCTTGGACAATGGCATGAATCGGCCCGGGGCTGACGACCTGCCAGCCATCCTGATCCAGAACGGCTTTCCAGACCGTGCCTGAATCATCTTCCCAGAAAGGATGATGGCAGTCGCCCAAAAGACGCTCTGAAGCGCCATCCGCAACCAGACCTGTCCGCAGCTCCAAAATGTCGCCAGGGGAACTGAGATGCAAGGTTGCAACGCCGCTCTCCAGACGCACAGCGCCATCGACCACAACGACCGCTGCGCTGCCTTCTCGCGGCGGCTTGGAAGGTTCCAGGCGCCAAGACAAGCGCTTTTCCTTCAAGCCAGGCAGATTGACCAGAAAATCAACATAAAGCCAACGCACCGACTGATCCGGCCAACGCGACGTAACCGTCGTCTGGCAAGGCAAAGCCCGGTCGCCGTCCCAGATGGAAAAATTCTCTGGATTGCTTAAGGCGCCTGCTGGCAACGGCAATGCCAGGCTGCAAGGTTCCTGATTACGGTCGAATCGCGACAATTTGGGAAATACCATCTCGCCATGCAGAGTCATCTGAAGCGCCTTTCCAAGAATGTGGACAGTGGATATGGAACGTGAACAATGCCCGAAAACTCAGGGCAAGGACGATGCAAGAAGATAAAAACCCGCTGTTCCCCGGAAGAATCCGGCCAAACCATTTGCAAACGACCCCAGCCGAGGTAAATTATTTTTTATATAAGATGCGGGTGTAGCATAATGGTAATGCACTGGCTTCCCAAGCCAGCTACGTGGGTTCGATTCCCATCACCCGCTCCATTGATTTTCAAGCCATGTCCGGCATTCCTTTGCTAGGCATGGTTTTTTTATGCCTTGTCAAACCCCGTCCAAGCGGCGTAACTGCCGGAAGGCAGCGGCAATGCCCCAGGCGCGGCTTCGATGACCATCTCTCCAGCCTCCACACTGCCGCCGACCGCAATCTGGCTGATAAGATGCTGCAACACCAATGGCGTATACCCAGGGGTGTGGCAGGATAAAAACACAAAGACCGGCGTCGGCGTCAATACCTGCCAGCACAACCCTAATAGCTCCAATAAATTGTCATCAATCTTGAACAATTCCTGGTTTGTGCCGCGGCCAAAGCTGGGCGGGTCCAGGACAATGCCGTCATAGCGCCGGCCCCGCCGCACCTCACGCTGCAAAAACTTGCGCACGTCATCGACGATCCAGCGGATAGGCGCCTGGCCAAGACCGTTCTCCTCAGCATTGCGACGGGCCCAATCGACCATTTTGCGCGCGGCGTCCAAATGGCAGACTTCGCAGCCGGCCTTGGCTAAAGCCAACGTGGCGCCGCCAGAATACGCAAACAGATTAAGAACGGAAAGCGGCCGGCCAACCCGAGCAATGACCCGAGTCATCCACTGCCAACCGAGGACGTGTTCCGGAAAAACGCCAATATGGCCAAAATCGGTCGGCCGCACCTGAAACCGAATGCCGCCAACTACGCAAATCCATGATTCGGGCAAGGGACGGCGATACTCCCAACGATTCCCCTGCTCGCGAGTGAAAAAAGCGTCGGCTTGAGACCATTCAGACGGCCTTAATGTCGGCCGCCAAACAGCCTGGGCGCAGGGCCGATCCAAAACATAATCGCCAAAACGCTCAAGCTTGCGGCCAGCGCCAGTGTCAAGAAGAGAATAAGACAAGGAGTCAGTCATGATTATAAGTGGACAGTGGACAAGATTAGTGGACAGTAGACGATGGACTGTGGACTTTAATGGACGTTAGTGGAGAGTGGACGTGGACAGAAGTGGACGTTAGTGGACGTTGGGCGCATGTCCACAACGTCCACCGCGTCCACAATGTCCACAGCTTTGTGGGTTTCAGGCAGCCACGGGCGCTTTGGCGCGGCAGCTTGCAGGTACAGCGAGTATCAAAGGCGAACCGATACAAATATCTATCCCGGAAAATATTGCATTCAGACGAAATCAAGTTATGTTTTTCAACGCTCCCCTGCCGCCTGCGAGGATAAATCGCCAAACCGCCGACAGCCAGACCACTGAGTATGCCATGGACAAATGCTATCATCTTATCATAACATAATGATGCCGACAACGCATATCCAGCCCGGCCACCCAAATTCCTTTGGACAAGACGATATCCACAAGGTCAAAGTCGTCCCACTGCTCTAACCGGCGCAAGCCAAGGAGTCGAACATGGATACTGACAAGAGCATGGCAAAAATCAAGCAAGAAGCAGCCGCGCTCAAGGAAACCATGACCGAAATTCGGCGCGATCTGCACCGGCGCCCGGAACTCGGCCTCCGGGAATACCGCACTACCACCAAAATCCGAGACCTGCTCACCAGCATGACGACGCAGGCGGAAATCCTTGATCTCGGCCTGAAAACCGGCGTCGTCGCCCAGCTGCCGGGAACCGAAGGCAAAAAGACCGTCGCCCTGCGGGCAGACATTGACGCTTTGGTCATCACTGAGACAAATACACACAGTTTCGCCTCCCTCAACCCCGGCGTCATGCACGCTTGCGGCCATGACGGCCACACTGCCATGCTGCTCGGCGCGGCTGCCATTCTGGACAAAATCCGCCCCCGGCACCATGTCCGCCTCCTGTTCCAGCCGGCCGAGGAAGGCCCCGCCTCGGGCGCACGACTCCTGCTTGAACACGACGCCTTAAAAGACGTGGACGTCATTTTCGGCGCTCACCTCAATGCGACTTCAGACTTCGGCCTGGTCGGCTATTGCGACGGGCCGGTCATGGCCGGCGGCCTGGTCATAGAACTGAATATCATCGGCCAGGGCGGACATTCGGCCTATCCCGACGAGTGCGCCAACCCGCTTCTGGCCGCCGCTGCCATCATCAGCGGACTCGCCCAGGTCAAAGACCGCCTCCATGCCTCTATACCCTGCACCATCGTGCCCACGACCATCCAGTGCGGCAAAAGCGAAAATCGCATCCCTGACCGGGCAAAACTGGAAATCAGGTCAAAATTCCTATCTGCTGACGCCGAACCGATTCTTCGCCAAGAGCTCTCCCGCCTGTTTGAACACGCCAGCGCCATTCATCACACACGCTGCGAAATCACCTTCATCCCTAAACTGCCGGTCACAGTCAATGACCCCGAGGTCGGCGCCGTCGTCCGCCAAGCAGCCCAAGCCCTCAATCTGCCCTTGACCAAAATCGTTCCCAGCATGGGTTCCGAGGACTTCGCCTACTACGCACAGAAAATTCCAGCATACTATATGACGTTCGGAATTCGCCAAGGCGACCAATTCCCAATCGCCCATAACCCCGATTTTGACTTTGACGAATCCATCCTCCCGATAGCAGCCGCCCAGCTGGCGGCCTGCGCCACCCTTTACTAAAAACAATCGACCACCCTATGACATCTGCCTCTTTCACCATCGTCCGCCACGGCCAGACCGGCCATAACCGAGTTCGACGCATCCAGGGCCAATTCAATTCTCAGCTTGACGAAGACGGCCGCGCCCAGGCCGTCGCCGTCGCACGCCGCCTGCAAACATGCCATTTCGACGCGGTCTACGCCAGCGACCTCGACCGCACGGTGGACACGGTTCGCGCCATTGTCGGCGACCGACCAGTGACGCTGCTGCCAGCCCTGCGCGAATGGCATCTCGGCGACTGGCAAAATCAACTCGTCGACGACCTCAAACAACTTTATCCGGAAGAGTACGCCACCTATTCCAGCGGCTCGCCGGACTTCGTCGCCCCCGGGGGCGAGTCCCATGACCAACTGTCGGCGCGAGTCACGGCCTGCTTTAACGAACTGGCCGTCCGCCACCTCGGCCAATCCATCCTCGTCGTGACGCATGGCGGCGCGCTCCGGGCTTTGCTTTATCATGTCTTCGGCGTCCGCCGGCTGCCCTGCGGGCCCTTGTCGCACAACACCTCGGTCAACCGTTTCCTGTATCACCAGAACCGCGGCTGGCAGCTCGAACTCTGGAATGACACCTCGCACCTGGAAACGACTTCAAGCCAGCCTTGAGCCTCATGCATCGGCCTTCTTTATGCTTTGCCATGAGACTGACCTGAACCTATTTGCATATTTCGCGCCCAGGGATAAAATTAATTTCAGCAGCCTGCCTCGCCCAACCGCCCTTGTCCACGCCATTTATTCAAGGAAAAACGCCCGCCGCCATGTTGGACTTCCCCCAGGACAACGACGCTTTGCCGCTGGTCAATGACCAGGCGGAAGACTTTGTCCTGCCTGTCCTCCACACGGTGCGCGGCGAAATCCTCCGCCTAGTCTACAGCAATCCTGACAACCAGTACGCTGTCATCCGCCTGCGCACCGACGACTTGCAGGACGTCACCCTGGTCGGCATCATGCCTGGCGTCATGGAAGGACAAGACATTGAGGCTCAAGGGAACTGGGAAAACCACAAGGACCACGGCCGGCAATTCCGAGTGGCGACTTTCCGCGCTGTCCTGCCCACCACGGAAGATGGCATCCGCCGCTACCTGGCGTCCGGCATCCTGCCCGGCATCGGCGAAGTCTATGCCGATAAAATCGTCAAAAAATTCGGTATTGACGCGATTCGGGTTCTGGACACCTGCTCGGATCGGCTGCTCGAAATCCCGGGCATCGGCAAAAAACGCATCACGGAAATACGCAAAGCCTGGCAAAAAAGCCACGCTGAGCGGGAAACGCCGATTTTTCTGCAAGGGCTGGGTCTGACTCCGGGCCTGTGCTCCAGGATCATCGCCAAATACGCCGGCGGCGCTGCGGAAATCGTGCGCCGCAACCCATATCGGCTGGCAGCAGAGGTGGATGGCATCGGCTTCCTCAGCGCTGACCGCATTGCCGCCAATCTCGGCATTGCCGCAGACAGCCCGCTGCGTTTGTGCGCCGGCATGGTCTACGCCTTGGATGATTTCACCCAGCAGGGACATACCTGCTGCCCCAAGCCGACCTTGCTGGAAGCAGCGGAAAAACTCCTCCACGCACCCCATGAAGCCCTGGAGAAAGGCCTGGAAATCGCCATCGCCGAAAACAAAATCATCCCCGAGCCAACTCTAACGCCGGAGCCAATGGTCATGCTCTACCCGCGGCGGCTCCGTCAGGCCGAAATAGACCTGGCTGGCCAGATCAATGCCCTGCTCTGGCATCGGTCGCAAGCCTGGCCAATGTCCGGCAACAGACTCGGCAATCTCTTTTTCCGCCTCAACGCCGCCCAGCAGCAAGCTGTTGAGTGGGCTTTTGCATACCCCTTGAGCATCGTCACCGGCGGCCCTGGCGTCGGCAAAACCACGGTCGTCAGCCAGATGGTCGTAGCGGCCGCCGCCTTGAGGAAGAAAATCCTGCTGGCAGCGCCGACCGGCCGGGCTGCCAAACGGCTGTCCGAGGCGACCCAACTGGAGGCGGCGACCATCCACCGCCTGTTGAAATGGAATGTCGCTGCCAGAGCCTTTGAGCACGACCGCGACCACCCGCTGCGAGCCGATTTGCTGGTGATTGACGAGGTTTCCATGCTGGATACGCAGCTGGCCGCCAGCCTGTTCCAAGCCATTGAGCCCGGCACCCACGTCGTCTTGGTGGGAGACAAAGACCAATTGCCGTCAGTCGGCCCGGGCGCTGTGCTGCACGACCTGATCGCCAGCCAACGCATCCCAGTGACCCACCTGACCGAAATCTACCGCCAGGCGGACGGCAGCCGCATCATCACCAATGCCCATGCCGTCAACCGAGGCCGAATGCCGGACCTCCGGCCGGTAGCCAACACCGTTAAAACCGACTTTTACTGGGTCGAACTCAATGACCCGGCGCGGGCGGCTGACATGATCGGACGATTGATTGCCGACCGCATCCCCAATGTGTACGGTTTCGATCCGTTCACCGAAGTGCAAGTCCTCTCACCAATGCGCAAAGGCGAATGCGGAACTATCGCCCTCAATGCCAAACTGCAAGAAATGCTCAACCCAGACCACCCGGCAAAAGAGTCCTTCTCCATAGGCTCCAGGATGTTCCGCACTGGTGACAAAGTGATGCAGACGGCTAATAATTACGACAAGGGCGTATTCAACGGCGAATTGGGCCAAATCCTTTTCATTGACAACGAAACCAGAAAATTCACGGTACAGTTCGACGTTGGCGTCGTCTCCTACGAGCAGCACGAAGCCGACCAGCTGCTGTTGGCCTACGCTGTCACCGTCCATAAATCCCAGGGCAGCGAATTCCCCGCTGTCATCATCCCGGTTCTCACCCAGCATTACGTCATGCTGCAACGCAATCTCCTGTACACCGGGATGACGCGTGCCAAGCAGCTGCTGATCCTGGTCGGCTCGCGCCGGGCCCTGGGCATCGCCATCCGCAACAACACACCTATGCTGCGCCAGACTAGGCTGACGCAGCGCTTGACCGTACCGGCTCAGTAAACCGGCCGATAGCCGCCTTCACCCAGCAACCCATTCACGAGGAGAAACACATGTCACGTCCCTGCATGATTGCCAGTCTCAGCGGTTCACGCACCATCCAGCATGATCTCAGCCAGCCTTTCCAAAAAGGCGTCGACAAGATGATCGCCTTCTGGGAGGGCCAATTGGCGCCGGTTCTGCCCAACCGTCCCGACCTGATCGTCATCCCTGAAGCCAGCGACCGTTTTCTGAACATTCCGGGGTCGCAACGCCAAGAGTACTACCGGGTTCGCAAGAACCAAGTCCGCGACTTCTGGTCCAAGGTGGCCCGGGACAACAACTGCCTGGTGGCTTATTCCGCCTGCCGAGAGTTGTCGGACGGGACGTGGCGCAACTCCACCCAGATCATCGACCGCAAAGGCGAAGTGGCCGGCATCTATAACAAAAATCACCTGGTCATTGAGGAAAACACCGTCCACGGCATCCTGTGCGGCAAAGACGCCCCGCTGATCAAAACCGACATCGGTACCATCGGCTGCGCTATCTGCTTTGACCTCAATTTCGAACCGATCCGGAAGAAATACGAAAAAAACCGCCCCGACCTGCTGGCCTTCTGCTCCATGTATCACGGCGGCTTAATGCAGAATTACTGGGCCTACGCCTGCCAGACTTACTTCGTCGGCGCCATCTGCGGCGACCAAAGCACGATCATCAATCCGCTCGGCGAACTAGTGGCCGCCAGCACCAACTACACGCCGTACGTGTGCGCCGAAATCAACCTCGACTGCCGCGTGGTGCACCTCGATTACAACGGCAAAAAATTGCGCGACCTGAAAAACAAATACCAGCGACAAGTCGTCATCACCGAACCAGGCCACCTCGGCTGCGTGCTGATCACGTCCTGGCACGAAGAACAATCGGCCATGGACATGATCCGCGAATTCGAAATCGAGACCTGGGATGACTACCAAAAACGCGCCCTGGCCCACCAGGCGACCTGCTGCGAGCCATAAAAACAAAAACGCGCCTGGAGCCGACCAGCCAGCTCCAGGCGCGTGGTTACTTGCAACCTGCTTTTACGTAGAGGGTGTCCAAAATTGTTTTTAACCACGAAAGGCACGAAAAAGCACGAACTTTTTTAGAGTTGGGTGGTGTGCAGATTGTAACTATCCGCCAATTGTAACTATCCGCCAACTT
>JAAZKI010000042.1 GCA_012799905.1 Lentisphaerota bacterium
ATGGCGGCCAAAATAGCGATGATGGCGATGACAACCAGCAACTCAATCAAAGTAAAAGCTTTTTTCATGTTCATTGCCTTCCTGAAATCTCCGGAAACTACCCAGCGCCTTACAGGGGCAGCGCCTACGTCGTCTTTATACTTATCTAACTCTATCCTTGTCTAAACTAATTATAATACCGTATCACATAAAAGGCAAGGCCGCCAAAACGCCAAAAACGCCAAGATTTTTCTTTTTTCCTTGGCGTCCCTGGCGGCTAGGAATTCTTGGTCATTTCTCCTTGGTCAAGACGAGATAGTCCAGGTTACAGCCTTTGCCATCGACATTCTCCATAACGATGGTGTGCGTTCCTGCTGCCAGTTCAAAGACCAGTGGCTTGCCATCCTTCCCGGTCGGGCTGACATGGTCCCATTCCTGGTTGGTCTGTCCAAATCCCCCTGTGCCTGGCAGCGTCATCGTTCCACATTTGCGCCCGGCCACAACCAGCGTCCTCTGCGCGCCATCGGGATTGCAATAGCGCATCTGCAATTGGTAACGGCCGGCCTCTGGTATCTTCACCTCCCAGGTCAGTCGATGGCCTGCCGCATCCCAATGCGATATCGACTTACCGCGCGTCCCAGGCTTGTCATCCCGCACCTGCACTGCGCCTCCCACCTGGCCGACGAACGATTCCGCCTCCACGAAAATCCCTTCCGTCAGGGCCTTCTTTTGGCCGAGCACCGGCACCTGTCCATGCAGAACCACGCCGTCGCCCACCTCGAACTGCGCTCGCACCAGCCCGCGATAACCATCCGGAAGTTCCAGGGCCACTCTTTGCACCAGGCGTTCGCCGGCAGGCAAATCAACCTCGAAGCTCACCGGCTCAAAACGCACGCCGGCCTCGCCGGTCAACACCACCCGACCCTTGATGGCCTGGCGCCGCGAGGCCACCGCCACGACTTGCAGCGACGGCGTCGTGTCCTGCCCCTGGAAAGTGAGATTCAGGTTGGGCGACTCTGCTTCCGGGTCATACGGCAGCAGCGCCTCAGTGCCATAGCCCATCGCGTTGGACGAAATCCGCAGGCGATAGTTATGCTCCTGCATCAGGCAGACTCGACGGTCCATGGCTGGCAGCGGCGTCGAATAGATGCGGAACTCGCCTTTCACGGTCGTGAAGATTTCCTCGCGCCAGTCGCCGAGCACGTCTGCGACCAGCAGCAGCGACCCCTGGTACTGGCCGCCGACTTCGCCGCCGTCCGGGTCTAACATCTTACCTCGGCACAATTCCTTCTGCAGGTCAGCATCCCAGTATGCGGTCCAGGTGCCGAAGCGATAGGGCATGTCCCGTCCCTCATAGAGCAATTCGCCGGCTGCTGTGAACAGCCAGGCGTTATGCAGGCCGCGCTTATTGGTGCCTGGCTCAAGAATCCGCATGTCAGCGCCTGCCAATTCAGAGCCGGGATAGCGCGGGTCAAGATTGGCGCAAGTGCCTTTGCCATCGACATGCGAGGTCGGCACGCCAAGTTCCCACAGCAGTTCTCCGGTGGCGGCGTCAGCCATGCACAAGCCGCCTGTCTTCTGCCGTGTTTCCATCACGTACGCCACTTCCAGGCCCGGCCGCCAGGGCTGCAAATCGCCGACGAACACGCCGTCCGGATGCCCCTTGCCGGTTGTCCACAACGGCACGCCATTGTCATCAAGGACAACGCTGCCCAAGACGATCTCGTCCCGCCCATCGCCGTCGACATCCAGAGCGTAATTAGTGTGTGCGCCCTGCCCCCAGCATCCTGGGAACGCCTCATTGTCGTAGCTCCAGAGCCGTTCCAGTTTGCCATCCTTCAGCTGCCAGGCCTCGGCCAGCTGCACGCCATAGGTGCCGCGCAGCGCCACCACGCACGGCGTCCGGCCGTCCAGGTACGCCACAATCAGCAGATTGCGGCAGCTGAGGTTGTAGTTTTCAAACGGCTCGCGGGAGGGCCAGGGAGCTCGGGCGATATCTTCGCCGGTCATACCGTCCAGGATCACCAGCCATTCCGGCCCGCTGGTGACGCGGCCGTCTTCGTCCCGCGGGTCGCCTTCGCCCATTTTAACCGCCACTTCGGCCTTGCCATCGCCATTGAAGTCATAGACAATGTACGGCGAATACCACATGCCGCGTTCGATTGACCAGCCGAGGTCGCGCGTCCACAGCCGCGTGCCGTCCCCGAGGAACGCCTCCAGCTTGTACGTGTCCGGCGATTTATACCAGACGACACTCCAGGGGTCGACATTTTCTATCGGGTGCTTCACCACATAGTCGTAGACGCCGTCCCCGTTCAGGTCCCCGACGCCGATTTTCTGGGCCCTGCTCTCTGGATTACTCAAGACGAATCTCTGGTATGGCTGCGCCATCGCGTCCGGCGCGGGCCAAGCCTGAGCTTCCCCGACTGCGGCAGTCACGCCGCCCGCCGGGCGAACGATGTAGACGGCTGTTTCTCCTGCCGGAGCCTGGTCCAGGAAATCGCAGGTCTGCCGAATCGGCGCTGCGTTCAGCTTCCGCTCCTGTCCATCCTGGCGCCGGAACACGTCAAAAGCGATTTCGGCTGGGTCGTCTCGCAAGAGTCTCCAACTGACATAGACGCCATCCGACACAACCTGGGCAACGACGCCGCGGCCCATCGGCTCGATCACCCTCGTTTTCGCAAATCCCTCAACTGGCGGCGGCGGAGCTGGCATTGGTGCCGGGCCGTCGATGCGAGTCAATGCCAAGTCGTCAATCAGCGCTTCGCAGGCGCCAGAGCCGACTACTCGCACATAAACTTCATCAATATCGTCGG
>JAAZKI010000533.1 GCA_012799905.1 Lentisphaerota bacterium
GTCCACCATGTCCACACCGTCCACATCTTTTTGCGCCGTAGGCGCTTAACCATGCTTAACCCCAGGCTTTAGCCTGGGGGAGGCATACCCCAAAACTGGCGCCTTGTAGAGGCGCTACAGAAGGCTGACCCATTACAGAGATTTGTGGATAATTGATTAAATCCGACCTAGCCAGCAGGAAAAATTGTCAGCGGTGGTTATAGTACATCCTCTCTCTGCGAAAGCATGTTTTTCTTGCTCTCGCTGAGTTGCTGGCGAATAGGTATAATTGAGGACGATATGTCGATGCAGGATATGGCCGCCGCAGATGGGCTGGTTAAAATATTGAGCAAGATAGCCTGGGGCGAAATCAGGCGCGTGGGCAGGATATTTCGCATTGTCGTGGCAAGAGCGTTTCGCGGGCCGCTGTGGCAGAGTGCGCGGTCAGCGCGGAACAATGCTGCCCTGCCAGCGTCGACTGGGAACGCGGCGACCGAGGAGGACGTCTCGGCAACCGTCGCTCAAGACGGTGCGCCAGCCGCTGATCAAGGCGGCACCGGCGACGCTGACAAGGCCAAGGACGTCAGCCCGAATCTGCTGGAAAAGTGGCAACGGCGCTTTTATGCTAAACAGGGCGCACGCGAACAACGTCGGCGAAAACTCTGGCGGGAAAAAGAGCAAGACGAAAGATTGCAGCCAGTCATTGACCCCGAACGTCAGCCTAAAAAGACCCAGCCCGAACAACTGGAATTCGAATTTTCGGCGGCGGCCGCCGATACACCAGACGCGTCTGAGGCGGCTCAGGCGAACGACGCCACTGCGGCTGACTTGCCAGCGCCGGTCTTGCAGCAGCCGTATCAACTGCCGCCGTTGGAGCTATTGGTCTGCGGCGATGACGTCGTTGGGAGCGATGATGACGAAATCAGCGCCACCAGGCAGCAGATTCAAGATACTTTGGACAGCTTCAGCATTGATGCCGACGTCGGGTCAGCAATTCGCGGCCCGCGGGTGACGCTGTACCAGGTTCATGTCGCCCGCGGCGTCCGGGTCAGTGCGGTCAGCGCCATTGCCAACAACCTGGCCATGGCTGTGTCAGCGCCGAGCCTGCGGATTCTCGCGCCGGTGCCGGGCGAGGATTACGTCGGCGTCGAAGTCCCGAATCGTCAGGCTGACATTGTGCGCGGGGGGACGTTTCTGGCCGGCGATTCATGGCAGTCTTTTCAAGGTCAGCTTCCGATCATTATGGGTCGGAACATCCAGGGCGCTGACGTTGTGCTGGATTTGGCGCGGGCGCCGCATCTGCTGGTCGCGGGCGCCACTGGCAGTGGTAAGTCGGTCTGCCTCAACAGCATCATCCTATCGCTCTTGTATCGTTTTTCGCCGGACGAGCTGCGGTTGATGCTGGTTGACCCGAAGGTCGTTGAAATGAGCGTGTACCGCGGGCTGCCGCATCTGCTGGTTCCGGTCATCACGGATGTGCAGCTGGTGGTGCTGGCGTTGCGCTGGCTGACGCAGGAAATGGAGCGTCGCTACCGCGTGCTGGCCAAGGTCGGCGTGCGCAACCTGGAGACGTTCAACCGCCGTCCGCCGCCATCTGGTGAACCGCCGGTGGACGAGGAGGGCAATCCGATTCCAGCCAAGATGCCGTACATCGTGCTGATTATCGACGAGCTCGCTGACATCATGCTCACCTGCCGCACCGAAGTCGAAACCGGCCTGGCTCGCATTGCCCAGATGTCGCGCGCTGTCGGTATCCATGTCATTGTCGCCACCCAGCGTCCCAGCGTCAACATCATCACCGGCGTCATCAAGGCCAACTTCCCGACTCGCATCGCGTTCCAGGTGTCTTCCCAAGTCGATTCCCGTACGATCATCGACGGCAAGGGCGCTGAGAGCCTGCTGGGCGCGGGTGACATGCTGTTCAAGCCGCCGACCGCCTCGCGCTTGCAGCGCTTGCAGGGAACCATGGTCACCGATGCAGAAATTGAACGCGTGGTGCGTTACTGCTCGGCCCAGGGCGATGCCGCCCAGGACTTCGAGCTGCTGAAAACAGCTGCCGATGCAGTCAGCCCGACCGAGGCGGACGAGTTTGAGGATGACGACGGTTTTGACAATGGCAACGACAGTCTGCTGCGGGCTGCCATGGAAATTATCATCCGGGATCAAAAAGCCTCGATCAGCTACATTCAGCGGCGTCTGCGCATCGGCTACAACAAGGCCGCCACCCTGATGGAGTTGCTGGAAAAGCGCGGCGTCGTCGGCCCTCAGGTGGGGACATTGCCGCGGGAAATCCTGGTTGACAGCATGGAATCTGCTGTTGGCGACGAGGATTATTGAGCCTGTGGGCAGCGCGAGTCTCCGTTATTACCCAGGGCGGTTATGTGCAGTCTGGTAAGGGTGACGCATAAATCAATCACCCTCGCGAGCGCGACAAAATTTGGGAGGGTGGCCCCCCTTTGGGTGGGTGGGGTCTGATTTCTAAGCCCGCAGGAAAAATAGGCCGCAAAACGCTCTTTTTCAAACGGCTTTCTGCAGAATCATAGCTATTTTGTGCTTGAGCAGGATTCTGCTTGCACGCTGGCATCATGCTTTCCATCACTTGAATGGGCTTCCAGATGCAAGCCGTTGACTTACGAGAATTTGAATGAGATAAGGCAAAGGGGGACGGTTGCCCTACGGCTTAATTATCAATAAGTGACCGGCGCAAATTACAGAATTGCTCAAGTCGCGCCTTTGTTTTGAGCAAAACTGCTTTAAGAAGCAAAATTGCTTAAAATGTGCCATTGCGCCATTGGCTCGGTTTTTTTGTGGACAGGGTGGACGGTGTGGACGGTGTGGACGGCGGCAACCCCTCACCCCTCGCCCCTCGCCCCTCGCCCCTCGCCCCTCGCCCCTAAAACAAGCCCCTCGTCCCTAAAACAAGCCCTTCGCCCCTAAAAAAGCCCTTCGCCCCTAATTCATTTTCCCCTTGCGGTTTGGTTGACAATGTCGTCAGGACGCGTATTTTGTAGATGTGTCCTTTTTATGCAAGCACTGAACCCTTGTCATGGAGGAAAGAACGTTATGCGTCATTATTGTCAGCGTATTTTTATTGCCCTGGTTGTGCTGGCGGCGGGTGCTGCCTTTGGCCTTGATTTAGTCAAGGATGGCCGGAGCGCTTTTGTCATTCATATTGAGGAAGACGCTCCGCCTTCGGTTGTCGAGGCGGCGGCAGACTTGCAGGCGTACTGCCAGCAGGTCACCGGCGCTAAATTGGCGATTGTACACACCGCCGCAAAGCCGATGATTTCCCTGGGGGCGACTAAGGCCGCCACTGCCGCCGGAGTGACCACTGCCGGCCTGGAGTGGGAGGGGTTCCGCATCAAGCCCCTGAATGGCGATTTATTTATCCTGGGGCCGGACACAGCCCAGGGCGAACGGACGCCGCAGGGCGGCACCAGCGCCGGCACTCGCAACGGCGTGGCCACCCTCCTGGAAGATTATTTTGGCGTGCGTTGGCTGATGCCCGGGCCGCAGGGCGACTATGTGCCGCGGCGTCCGACCGTCAGCGTGCCTGACACGGAGCGGGTGGAGGCGCCCGGTTTTCTCAATCGGCGTCTGCCCTACATTCAGCCCAATGCCGCCGGGGTCGCGCAGTGGTCTCGGCGTCAGAAGCTCGGCTACAGCCTGTTCTTGACGCATGGTCACAACTGGATTCGCACCTGTCCACCGGAGATGTTTACTGAGCATCCGGAGTGGTATATGGTTTCTGGCGGGAAGCGCACGCCGCCGTCAGGCAATTACTACAAGCTCTGCCAGACCAACCCCAGCACTATCCGCCGCTTTGCGGAGGCCGCCTGCGACCATTTCACCCGCAATCCGCAGTCGACCTGTTTTTCGCTGTCGCCTTCTGACGGCGGCGGCTGGTGCGAATGCGAGACCTGCAAGTCCTATTATGAAACTGACCCGCGGGGCAAATTGTCCGTCACTCCGGCGGTCATCTATTTTTACAATGAAGTCGCCAAGCTGGTCAGGCCTCGTTTTCCGGACAAGATTCTGGCCGGTTATGTCTATGCCAGCTATGTGTTTCCGCCGAGCAAGCCATTCAAGCTTGAGCCCAACATTTTCCTGGTCTGGGCGCCTTCTTTTGACTACGGCTACACTCTGTACCGACCCCAGACCCGGGAATTGTTTGACAGCCTGCTCCCGCAGTGGCCGAACATCACCACCAACCTCGCGTTCTACGACCTGCCTAACAACGTCGCCAATGCCCTGGGAGCGCCGAATGCCCCCGGCCTTGAAATTCTCCAATTCCTGTATCCGCGGATTAAGACGCACCGGATGAAAGGCGTTTATGTCTATGGCCACGCTGCCTGGGGTCACGCCGCGGCGACGAATTACCTGCTGGCTAAGCTCGCCTGGAACCCGATGGCGGATGTCAATGCCCTGTTCCGAGACTTCTGCGATCACGCCTACGCCGAGGGCAGCGCCGAGATGCAGGAATTCTACCATCTCCTGGACCGCGCCACCAAGGAATATTACATCGAGAATCTCACGGAGACGTACACGCTTTCGCAAAACCGGCTCCGCCAAGTCTATGCCGCGAATTTCCCGGAATTCGAGCGGCTGTACGTTTCGGCTTTGGGCAAAATCCAGGATGCGTCAGCCCGATTCCGGCTGGAGCGGCTCGGCGTCAATCTCTCGATTCTGCTTTGGAATTTGCGGGAGAAGAAGATGATTCCGGATACGTACAAGTCCTCGCTGGAGGTGTCCTGCGACCAATTCATCGATCTCGTCAGCAACCCGGAGTACGCGCTGTACATCAGCCAGAGTGCCACCGGTATTCCTAGGCCGCCGGCGAAAATTGCGTCCGTCAAGTCGGCCACGGTCACGGCGCCTGCTCCGGTCACCCGGTACTGCGTGCGCGGGCCGCAGACTTTGGTTCTCCTGGCGGAGACGACCGGCGATGTCGGCGTCAAGCTGATTCCCAAGCGTCAGTACGGCGGTTTGGCTTGGGGCTATGTTTATGACCAGAAGAACAAGCTTCTCAGCCGGGGTGTGTTCCGAGCTGACGAGCCGTTGACTTTTGCAGCTGAAGCCGGCAAGGTTTACACTCTCTGCATTGACCTGAAGCGCGACTTCTACCGGCTTGAAGTCACCAACGCCCGCTGGGGCATTTTCTCCAACACTGTTGACGCTGGCGTGCATTTCATTCAAGACGCCACGCCGTTCTATTTTTATGTCCCCAAGGGCGCGACCTCGTTCGTCGTCTGGCTCAAAGCCGGCCCGCCCGGAGAAACCGCGAAAGCCACAGTGCAGACGCCGACCGGTCGCCAGATCACTTTTGATTGCAGCACCTTGACCGTGGATATGCAGAAGCTCCAGGCCCAGCCCGGCGAGGACGGCGCTTTCTGGCGCGTCGATGTCACTGTCGGCGCCACTGGTGTCTTGGATGATTATTATTTCAAGATCGTCAAAGGCCTGGCGCCAATTATCGTTATTGAACCCAGCCAAGCCCTGGAAGTGGAAATGGCCCAATAATAAAAACCGCCGCCGCGGGGCTGGTCGTCGCCAGTCCTGCGACTGCACAAGGGAGAGAACCATGCAGTATCAGATTATCGGTGAGCCTTTGCCAGTCGTGATTTGCACTCTTGAAGCCGGTGAAGCGATGCACAGCGAAAGCGGCGCCATGAGCTGGATGACGCCAAATATGCAGATGGAGACATCCAGCGGCGGCGGCGTCGGCAAAGTTTTTGGGCGCATGCTCTCTGGGGAAAATCTTTTTTTGAACAAGTACACTGCGACTGGCTCTGCCGGCACCATCGCTTTCGCCTCCAGTTTCCCTGGCAGCATCCGGGCGTTTGAAATCAGCTCTGAGCACGAAATCATCGCCCAGAAAGGCTCCTTTCTCGCCGGCTCGCCCACGGTCGAGATGTCGATCTTTTTTCAGAAGAAACTCGGCGCTGGTTTTTTCGGCGGCGAGGGCTTCATCATGCAGAAGTTCTCTGGCGCCGGGATTGTCTTCATTGAGATTGACGGCACAGCGGTGGAGTATGACTTGGCTGAAGGCCAGTCGATGATCGTGGACACCGGCTACCTGGCGGCGATGAGTGCGACCTGCAAGATCGACGTGCGTACGGTGCCCGGCATTAAGAATATGCTTTTCGGCGGTGAGGGTATCTTCAATACGGTCATCACCGGCCCGGGGCATATCATTTTGCAGACGATGCCGATTGGGCAGCTTGCCAAGACCCTCAGGTCGTTTTTGCCGACGAAAGGGTAGGACGGGTGAGGTGAGGTGACATGACAGACCGGAAGCGGTTTTCCCGCCTGATGTTGGGCACAGTCCAGTTCGGGATGCGCTACGGCATCGCCAATACGACCGGCAAGCCGAATCTCGACCAGGTCGAGGCGATCTTGCGGGCAGCGGCGGATGGCGGCATCACGGCCCTTGACACGGCTGCCGCCTATGGCGACAGTGAGCAGGTTCTGGGGCTGGTGATGCAGCGCGCCGGGCTGGCAGGGCATTTTACAGTCGTCAGCAAGATTCCACCGCTGCCGGCGGATGCTGACCCCGAGGCGTTCATCCGCGCCTCACTGCAGCGCTCGCTGGAGAATCTGCGCCTGGATGTGCTTCCGGTCGCATTGCTGCATCGCGAGGACGACATCGGCCATCTGCCGGTTTTGGCTGAGATGATTGGGCAGGGCTTGATCCAGGGCGTCGGGGTGTCGGTTGACAGCGCTGCGTATGCTGCGGCCGGCATTGCGCCCGAGTATGTCCAAGCGCCCTGCAATGTGCTTGACCATCGCTTTGACGGCTTGCTGGCAGCGCGCGCCGCGCAAGGACGCTTTTCGTTTATCCGGAGCGTCTATTTGCAGGGATTGCTGCTGATGCCGGAGGAACGCGTGCCAGCCGCTTTGACGCCGCTGCTGCCGTATCGACGGAAATTGGCGGCTTTTGGCCTGCCCTTGAAGGAACTGTGCCTGCGCTACCTGCTGTCCCAGCCCGGCGAAAACAGCGTTTTGACCGGCGTTGACACCGTCGACCAACTGCGTGAGAACATCCGCCTGGCAGCAGCAGGGCCATTGCCGGAGGACGTGTTTCAGGCCGTCGCAGCCGTCGCGCCTGACCTGCCGGAAGCGCTGATTCGCCCTAAATGCTGGCCAGCGTGATGGAGGAATCAAATTTACTGGCTATGGGCGAAATCTCGGGCTGGGATAGTAGTGCCAGTAACTAGATGGTGTCCAAAAAGGTTTTTTACCACGAAAGGCCTAGGGTGGACTATAGCGTCTACAACCTAAAATTTATGTGTCACCCTTACAGGGCTCCAAATCTATGTCATCTCCCCCAGGGCTGCGCCGTGCCTGGCGGCCCGGCTTACCCTGGGCTTCTATGTGTCGCCCTCCGGGCTTTTGCCGCTTTGCGGCTGTGAACGTTATGGACGCTGATTGTCGTATGTAAGCCTGGCGGCCCAAAGGGCCAGCAACATAAAAGCCCAGGGTGAGCGTAGCGAAGCCCTGGGGGAGGCGTATAATAATTTTGAGCCCCGCCAGGGGTGACACATAAA
>JAAZKI010000414.1 GCA_012799905.1 Lentisphaerota bacterium
CCAAAGGGCCAGCAACATAAAAGCCCAGGGTGAGCGTAGCGAAGCCCTGGGTGAGGCGTATAATAATTTTGAGCCCCGCCAGGGGTGACACATAAGCGCTGATTTGATAAAAATCTTTCCCAAAAAACAAGAATTTATCTGATAGTAATACACCGTCCACCATGTAGAGGCGCTACAGAAGACTGCCCCATTACCACCCCTGACCGTTTCCGGACATTTTCCGTGCCTGTGTCCACAAACACGCAAAAGGCGCGGGTGGAAGCCAGTACCACTTCCGCCCGCGCCTTCTTTTGCAAACTGACACGGCAGCGACCGCCGTGCTGCCTTTCTTCTTACTGCTGCTGCCAGAACCAGGCCGCCCTGCCCGCTGACAGTTTCTCTCCAGGCTGGATCAAGACGAATACGCGTCCATTCCAAGCCCAGACCTGCACGTCTTCAGGCACGACATAATCTTCTGCCGCTGGGCCAGCCATAACCCAGGCGTTGTCAATGAGCGACGGCGCCCAATCCGGCTGGTTGAAGCGCTTCTGACCTTTCAGGGCAACAACCTCTTCAGTGTCGTGGTTGAAGACCCAGAAGGATTCGCCGTAGTCGGGCTGATGTCCCCGCTGGATTTGCATGGTCGAATCCTTGAACGCCATCACGCTCATGCCTGCCCAGACAGCGAATGATTCGTCAGTCAAGTTGTCGAGGCTCATCACCGTCATGCTCCAGCCAACAGGGATGATTTGGACATTATGCCGGATTTCAGCCTTGACATCATCGGCAAAATTAATTTCATAGTTGCCATCGTCATTGCCGGTGATAGTACTGTCGAGGATGGCGACCCGCCGGAGTCCTGGGTCAGGCGCCTCGAATGCAGCCTGTTGAACCGTCACCGCCACCGTTCCCTGGTCAGTGGGGACTAATTGGGGCGTGAAATCCAGCAGTGTGACGGTTGCGTCTGTTGTGCCGTCGTACTCCTTGTCCTCCGCAGTGAAGCCGACCGTAATCGCCTTGGGCGTGATGTCGGCCTGGCCGGTCGCCACGCGGAGCAAGTACAAGTCCGCGTCTGCGCCGGTCAGCTCGGCTCCGGTCAAGGTCACTGGCTTGCGTTGTCCCTGGTGCGGCGTTGCGAAGGCATATGCGCCATTCGCGTCAGTGACTCCAACCTCATGTCCCGCCACCTGTCCCTGCCCGACCAATTCGCCGGTGCGTCCAGCCACCGTGGTTCCGTCATAGACCCGATTGGCGGCCGTGAACTTCACATCATAGTATTTCCGGTAGGACACCAGGTCAACCCAACCGCAATTCTGGCCGGCCGGAGCGACGTGGCCGCGGGAATACGTCCAGGTCAGAATTTGGTCGCCAATGCCGGTGATCGGCATTTCCACGACCTCCCAGTCATCGCTCACGCCGCTGATGACCTGCTGCACCGTGCCGTTAATCGCAAAGGCGAGCACATCGCTGTCTGCGGCTAAGGACGCTTTCCAGCTGAAGCTCAGGACGCCTGGGCCGGGCACGACCAGGCTCAGGACGCTGGCCCCGCCATTGCCGACCGCGCCTGAACGCACGGACTGGCGCGGCTCGGCGTCCGGCGCGTCAGCGTAAACGTGTTCATCCACCACCCAATAGGCGTCGCCAGCGCTGTCAAAGTCAGTCCAGCCGCTGTTGACCGCCTGGGCCAGGGCCAGCTTCTCTTCCGGAGTGAGCGGATACAACATCTTCCAGGCAGCGCTGCACGTGCCAACGCCTGGCAAGCCGGAGGTCTCTTTCTTCAGCACGCCCAGGTCAAGCCGCAGCAGATGTGCCCCGGAAACCCTGGTGCAGTCGTTCAAACCCTCCAGCCGATATTCGCGGTCGCTGTCAGGAACCGGAGTGATGTTCAGGCCGGACAAGTCCACGCCCGCGGCGCTGTCGTTGACCGTCAGAGTCAGGCCAGCCCGGATTTGGTCGGCATCCAGGAGCGGAGCGCTGAACAGCAGGCGAGTCACGGCCGGAGACACATCCGGCAAATCGGCAAACTGCGCTGACAGCGGAATCGTATCAAGGAAGATATTCAGGCTGTCATCCGTGCTGTTGCCGGCCGCGTCCGTCATCCGTACGGTCAGGGTGATGGCGCCATC
>JAAZKI010000326.1 GCA_012799905.1 Lentisphaerota bacterium
GACTGTATAATGGCACGGGAACGTACAGGTGTGGCGCCGGGCGTTCAGCGTCCGCGGGTTACTGTCGCTTTGGCTGGGAATCCGAATTCCGGTAAGACGACCCTTTTCAACGCTCTGACTGGCTCTCACCAGCATGTCGGGAATTATCCTGGCGTCACGGTTGAGAAGAAGGAAGGCGACTTTGAGCACGACGGCATGAAAATCCACGTGATTGACTTGCCTGGCACGTACAGTTTGACTGCGTACAGCCCTGAGGAATTAGTAGCGCGGAACGTGGTGCTCAACGAAGCTCCCGACATGGTGGTCGACGTTGTGGACGCGTCAAACCTGGAGCGGAACCTATACCTGGCCGTGCAGTTCATGGAATTGGGCATTCCCATGATTCTGGCGTTCAATATGTCCGACGTGGCTGAGGCGCGTGGGCATAGCATTGACATTGCGCGTCTCTCCGAGCTTTTCCAGGTTCCCATCGTCCGCATGGTCGCGCACAAAGGGGAGGGAGTGGAAGAGCTCAAGCAAGCAATCCTCCAGGTTGCGGAGCAAACTCAGCCTCGCCAACCCACGACCGTCAAGTACGGTCGCCATATTGAAGCCGAGTTGACCAAGCTGACAGATGCATTGGCTGGAAGCGCCCCGGAGTCAAGTCGCCCGACCGCGCGCTGGGTCGCCGTAAAGCTGCTGGAAGGCGACGAGGCCGTGATCGGGCAGGTGCGGCGAGAAGCCCGCAATGCGATCGAGGTCTTGCAGAAGGCCGAAGAATCGCGCAGCCAACTGGCGCGTGACCTTGGCGACGATGCTGAAATTCTGATTGCGGCCCGGCGTTATGGCTTTATCTCCGGCGCTTGCCAGGAGGCTGTCCGCAGCACGGTCGAGACACGGCACAGCATGTCGGACAGAATCGACATGGTGTTGACCCACCGTGTGCTCAGCATCCCCATTTTCCTGTTCTTGATGTTCCTGGTTTTCAAGCTCACCTTTGCGGTGGGCGATCCATTCATGGGCTGGATTGAGGACTTCTTCGCCTGGCTCGGCGACGCCATCACCGCCGCTTGGCCTGAAGGCGCTGCGCCGCTGCTGCATTCGCTGATTGTGGATGGCATTATCGGCGGCGTCGGCGGCGTGGTTGTATTCCTGCCCAATATCTTGCTGCTGTTCCTCGCCATTGCGATTCTTGAGGACAGCGGCTACATGGCCCGGGCCGCGTTCATCATGGACCGCTTCATGCACAAAATCGGCCTGCACGGCAAGAGTTTCATCCCGATGCTGATCGGTTTTGGCTGCACGGTGCCAGCCATCATGGCGACGCGGACGCTGGAGAACGAACGCGACCGTCTCACCACCATGCTGGTCACCCCCCTGATGAGCTGCGGGGCGCGTCTGCCGATCTACGCGCTGATCATCCCGGCCTTCTTCCCGGAAGCTTGGCACGCCCGCATGCTGTGGCTCATCTATTTCATCGGCATTGTGCTGGCGATCATCTGCGCCAAGCTGCTGCGCAGCACCTTATTCAAAGGCGAAACCGCGCCGTTCGTCATGGAATTGCCGCCCTATCGCCTGCCCACGGTGCGGGGCGTCTTCGTGCACATGTGGGAGCGCGGCTGGCTGTACCTCAAGAAAGCCGGCACGCTCATCCTCGGCGTGTCAATTGTCATGTGGGCATTGCTGACCTTCCCGCAGGAAACTGAATACAGCCGCGACTATGACCAGGCGATTGCGGACGTCAGTCAGCAGCAGCTGCCCGAAGAAAAGGCGGCTGAACTCATCGCCGAACTGGAGCAAGCCCGCGCCTCCGAGGAACTCGCCAACAGCTTTGCCGGGCGCATCGGTCACGCCATCGAGCCGCTCATCAAGCCGCTCGGCTTTGACTGGAAAATCGGCACCGCCTCAATCGGCGCTTTTGCCGCCAAGGAAGTCTTTGTCGCGCAAATGGGCATCGTCTATTCCGTCGGCGAGGCTGACGAGGAATCCGTGCCCCTGCGGGACAAGCTCCGCGAAAACTACACGCCCCTGGTCGGCTTCTGCATCATGCTCTTCAGCCTGATCAGCGCACCCTGCATGGCGACGATTGCTGTGACCAAGCGCGAAAGCAACTCCTGGAAATGGGCCTTGTTCCAGCTCGGAGGACTGACAGTGCTGGCATATGTCATCACCCTGGTCGTCTACCAGGTCGGCAGCGCCTTGGGAATCGGAATCTGAAAGACGGGAGGCTGAAATATGCTCGAATACATCATCGTTGGATTGATTATCGCTATCGCCCTCTATGCGGGGGGACGCTCCCTCTGGCGGACGTGGACTGGCCAAGACACCAACGGCTGCGCCGGCTGCACAAGTTGCAGTTCGTCATCTGAATGCAATGCAGCGCGCATGCAGTTATTGCAAAAAAAGCCAAGCGCTGATTCTGTCAAGCCCTCTTGTCAGGAGGTGCAGCAATGAGCAGTGATACACACGAAGCCGTGGTGCAGAAATTGATTGACTTGTACCACATGCTGGTTTGCCACAATGGCTTCGGAGAAATGAGCGTGGATATCCGCATCCTCAAGCGCGGCCAGAAGGAAGTGATCATCCGCTGCGGCAAGCAATACCGCTTTGTGGTGGACACGCCCGGACAAGGCGCAGAACGAGAAGAATGGCTGACCAACTGGAAGCATGATGAAGAGGAAGAGCAAGAGGAATAAAATTCTGCGCCGGTTGGCGATGCCCTGGGTGAAGATGGAATATAATTGGGAGCCCTGAAAGGGCGAGACATAAGCCTGGACAAAGCACGGCTTGAATTACGTACGGCAGCCTAAAGGCTGGACTGCATACGGCAGGCTAAAGCCTGCGGGACATACAGCAAACTAAAGTTTGAACTACATGCTCCTGCAAGCGAGGGGAGATACTGTAAGCTGAAATTTGAATTGCATGTTGGCAAGCTAAAGCTTGCGGGACATACAGCAAACTAAAGTTTGAACTACATGCTCCTGCAAGCGAGAAATACGGCAAGCGGAA
>JAAZKI010000113.1 GCA_012799905.1 Lentisphaerota bacterium
CGCAGCAACCCACGCCGTACATGCCATAAGGTCCACCGTGATTGCAGTAGTAATTGCGGTCATGGCTTTTTTCATTGCTCGTTCAGTTCTTTAGTTGTCAAAACGTTACGATAGTTAAGGAGAAAAATAAAGCCCTCAAGACCGATGGCGGGCTTGAGGGCTGAGGAAATTCGTGGTCGGGGCGGAGGGATTCGAACCCCCGACCTAGTGGTCCCAAACCACTCGCGCTAAACCAGACTGCGCTACGCCCCGGTGAAAAACAATCCCTCTAATATAAAGGAACATTCGTGCTTAGCAAGCAGCACAGACTCATTTCAGCAGTGGGAAACAAAGAATTTTGACACGCAATCACAGGGCCTGTCTCGCAAGGCTCCGGACGTTTCTTCTCCTTCCTGACGTCCAGGTCAGTCTTCCTGCGGGCGCTGGGCCTCGCTCTTGAAGAGGATTTCGTGGATTTCGACCTCATCGAACCAAACGGTTTGCTCAGGGGCACCGGCGCTGTTCATGCCCAGCATGACGGACAAGTAAGCCGTTTTTTCCGGGATGTCATGCACGACGATAGTCGCCCGCCGCCAGCCTTTATCAAGGTCTTCGCTAAAGGGCACGGCGAAATTGCGCAATTGATTGCACCAGACGCCCTTCTGATTGCGCCAGGCAATGCCGCAGGTCGCCCCGGCGCCGGCCTGC
Organism: Lentisphaerota bacterium; assembly: GCA_012799905.1. Classification (GTDB taxonomy): domain Bacteria; phylum Verrucomicrobiota; class Lentisphaeria; order Oligosphaerales; family Oligosphaeraceae; genus JAAZKI01. Next base: position 688 of record JAAZKI010000113.1, read on the forward strand.
GTCTTGGCCAAGGCGCAAACCACATAGACGCTGTTCGGGTTGATCTTGACCGCCTGGTGGATGACTCCGCCATTGGTCGCTACCGCCTGCATGGCGTGGCGTCCGTCATAGCCCTCGCCCGCCGCCAACCGGAAACTGCCCTTGGAATGCTTTGGCTGCCAAGTCTCCCAATTCGGTACCTTGTCCAGCACCACTGAATCAGGCGCCAAACCCAGCACTGCCGCCTGCTTCGTTTCGGCTTCAAAAGACGAATTAAGCAGCAAATTCCCGCTGCATCGACCAGACGCGAATTGCTGCAACGCAAAGTCATGGGGTGCGCGGGCATAGTTGATCGCGTCTTCAATGCCTGGCAAGGCCTGGCTCCAAAGCGGCCCTGGCACCTCGGGATTCTTGTCCAAAGCCTTGCGCTGCCAGCCAAACGGCAACGTGGACGGATACCACAGACGCTGTTCATTCCACGTCCACGCATACTGATCAGAGAACTCAACCGCAAGGCGCAAGTTGCGTCGAAAGAATTCGATGGCGGTCATATTTTCTTTGGCCATGTCTGCTTGGAAGCAATAAGGCGGCTTCTGGTTGATGTAACTGTCGAGATAAGTCGCCACGGCTAATGCAGTCTGTTCGCGGAGTTTGCGTTGGTTTTCCGGTGCAACCAAGCGCCGAAAGCGGGTTTCTCGCTGGGCGCGAAGCCGGTACAGGCTGTCGATGTTGCGTGAGCCATAGCCGTGGGCTTCCATGCCATCGACTATCAACGCTGATGGCGGCAGGGCGTCGTAGATGCCGTTGACGAATCCAACCAGCAATCCGGAACGGAAACCCTCCAGGCGCTCAAAAGCCAGCGGCATGCCGTCAGCGGCGCCAAAAGCGAGGTCCAGCCAAAAGAAGACAAAAAGCGTGATGTCTGGGTATTCATTGGTGATGGCGGTGATGAATTGCCTGCCGCGCGCGCGGGCCTGGTCGTAAGCTTGCGGCCAGGCGTGTCCGCACCCCGGCCGATATTGCCAAATGCCGTTGTTGCCATAGTCTTCCAGGTCGAAATTGAGTCCCTTTGCGCCGGTGTCTTTCGCTATGGCAGCAAACAGGGCGAAGTTGTGGCAGCTGGCATCCCAGTAGGCATCGTCGAAAAGGTCAAACTCGCGTCCATGAAAGGACGGGCCGCTGGTCCGCAAGAAATTATGGGTCAATTTCTTGAACTTGGTATTCCGCAGGCTCTGCCGGTGCGGCTCAAACCACTCTGCCTTGAACTTGGTACGGCCGAACATCGCGCCTTCAGTACAGAATTTGGCTCCGTCCAGGTCGTATGTGCCGCCCAACATGCGGATGCCAATGCCATCATACGGCAGATGGGCTTCCACTAAGTCGATGTTCTTCTCCAAAAAGTCGGGCGTAGGATTGTCCCAGCCGAACTGGATGATTTTTTTCGCAGGTTCGGGCGGCAGGCGCAAAGTCTCGGCTAAGAACGTTCCAGCAGACAAAATCAAGACCGAAAACATGACTTTGAAAAACATTGTTTTCTCCTAATTAACAGTCGTCTCGGCGATCGATATCCACCTCTCCACAAGCAATCGTTACCCTATATCTCTGGCAAACGCTTGTCAAATGACGCTTCTTGACTTTCACGCGGACGCAATCGCCGGAAATCA
>JAAZKI010000415.1 GCA_012799905.1 Lentisphaerota bacterium
ATTGAGCCGCGCTTCCGCATGATCATCAGCAATAATTCAGGATGCGGCGGTGCGACATTGCACAAACGCAAATTCGGGGAAAATCTCTCGCAGCATTTTGAGGCGCACGAAAAGCACGGCACTCCGGCCTGGTTTGTGCGCAAATGCCGCGACTATGTCTGGAAAGAAGAGACGATGCCGTTTGACCAGCATGAACTGCTGGCGATGGCAGCGCCCAGGCCGCTGGCAATAGGAACGGCGACCGAAGACCATATGGCCGACCCAAAGGGAGAATTCCTGTCCTGCCTCGAAGCCTCCAAAGTCTATCGGCTGTTCGGTTCACAGGGATTGCCAGTGACGACAATGCCGCCGCCTGACCAGAAAGTTTCCGGCGACATAAGTTTCCATTATCGAACCGGCAAGCATGACCAGACGCCGTTTGACTGGGAGCATTACTTCACCCTGGGCGATATGTATTTGAAATAATGCTCGGCCTGTTCCCGGCGTTCATCCTGCTGTCGCAGGGTCGGTCGCATCCGCGCCCGGCCAGTTGTCGGCAATAATTTTTCGCAATGCGGCGAGGGCCTCTGGCCGAGGCGGTTTCAGGTCATCGGCTGCGTACGGTATGCCGAGGCGTTCCCATTTGCTGCGTCCCAGGTCATGGTAGGGCAGCAGTTCCAGGCGTTCCATGCGTAGTCCGCTGACTATGTTGAGTAATTTCAGCATGTCTTCGGGCTGGTCATTCAGGCCTTCGGCAACCACTTGTCGAATCCAGACCGGATGCGACGTACTGCGAAGATGCGCCAGCATGCTGGCAAGTGCGGCAAAGGCGTCGCGGCCGGTGAGCGCCTGCCAGGCAGCAGGGGCGGTGGCCTTGATGTCCAGGATGATTAAGTCAGCCAGATCGACGATCTCGCGGCATGTCTCGTCCCAGACGCCGCCGCTGGTGTCCAGGGCGCTGTGAATGCCGAGGCGGCGGCATTCGTGGAGAATCTCACGGCAGAATTCTGGTTGCAAGAGCGGTTCGCCGCCGGACAGGGTGAGGCCGCCAAGTCGGCCAAAGTACGGCCGCAGGCGCTGCATGCGGTGGACGATTTCACCCACGCTGATTTCCTGTCCGGCGTCAGTCGCCCAGGTGTCGGGGTTATGGCAGTAGCGGCAGCGGAGCGGGCATCCTTGCAGGAAGACCACTAGCCGCAGTCCGGGACCGTCCAGCGCGCCCATCGTCTCATAGGAATGCACTCGTCCGGACATGGCCGTTTTTCTCCTGGGGGGGGGATGCCTACAGGCGGTCGTGATACGTGCGGCTCAGGACTTCTTCCTGCTGTTTACGGCTGAGTGAGTTGAAGTTGACGGCATAGCCCGAGACGCGGATAGTCAGATTGGGGTATTTTTCCGGATGCTCCATGGCGTCTAGCAGTTTTTCCCGATTGAGGACATTGACATTCAGGTGGTGCGCCGGCTGGGAGAAATAGCCGTCGAGCAGGCTGACCAGGTTGTCACGCTGTTCAGTTCGGCTGTGGCCGAGTGATTCCGGCACCAAGCTGAAGGTGTTGGAAATGCCATCCCGGCAGGAGTCATAGTTGAGCTTAGCCACGGAATTGAGCGAAGCCAGGGCGCCGGAGCAGTCGCGCCGATGCATGGGGTTGGCGCCCGGCGCAAACGGCTCGCCGAGCTTGCGACCACAGGGCGTGCTGCCGGTCTTTTTGCCGTAGACGATATTGGAAGTGATGGTCAGGATGGACAGGGTATGCTCCGCTTGGCGGTAGGCCGGGGTCTTGCGCAGTTCAGCAATCAGTTCGTCGCAGAGAGCAGTGGCAATGCTGTCAACGCGGTCATCGTCATTGCCGTAGGCGGGATAGTCGCCCTCAACGCTGAAGTCGGTCACTAAGCCGCGTTCGTCTCGGATAGGCGTCACCTGGGCATGCTTGATGGCGCTGAACGAGTCAGCCGTCACCGAGAGGCCAGCCGCGCCAAATGACATGAAGCGCTTTACCCAGGTGTCGTGCAGGGCCATCTGGATTTTTTCGTACGCGTATTTGTCATGCATGTAATGGATGATGTTCATGGTGTTGACATAGAGGTTTGCCAGCCATTCCAGGTAGCGGCGATAACGGGCGCGTACGTCGTCATAGTCCAAGACGCCGTCGCCGACTGGTGTTTCGACCGGCCCGACCTGTACGCCGCTGATTTCGTCGCGGCCTCCATTCAAGGCCAGCAGGAGAAGTTTGGCCAAGTTGCAACGCGCCCCGAAAAATTGCATTTGCTTGCCGATGGCGGCTGCTGAAACGCAGCAGGCGATGGCATAGTCGTCGCCATAGCGCGTCCGCATCAAGTCATCGTTTTCGTATTGCAGAGAGTCTGTTTCAATGGACAGCTCGGCGCAGAAATTCTTAAAGTTTTCCGGCATAGCGTTTGACCAGAGCACAGTCAGGTTGGGTTCTGGCGCCGGCCCCAGGGTGCGCAGCGTGTTCAGAAAACGATACGATGTTTTCGTCACCAGGGTGCGGCCATCCTCGCCCATGCCGCCGATTGCTTCGGTGATCCACATTGGATCGCCGGCGAACAGCTCGTTGTATTCGGGTGTGCGCAACTGCCGCGCCATGCGCAGCTTGAGTACGAAGTCGTCGATGATTTCCTGGACTCCTGCTTCGTCCAGCCGACCGGTTGCCAGGTCGCGCTCAAAATAGATATCAAGGAAGGTGCTGACCCGCCCTAAGGACATGGCAGCGCCGTTTTGCTCTTTAATGGCGGCCAGATAGGCAAAGTAGACCCACTGGGTGGCTTCGCGGCCGTCACGAGCCGGGCCGGAGATGTCAATGCCATACGCAGCGGCCATCTGCTTCAACTTGTCGAGAAAGTCGATGTGGCGGTAGACTTCTTCGCTCAGGCGGATGTTTTCGTCATCCATGTTCATCCGGCTTAGCGCGAGCTTGTCAGCTTCCTTTTGTTGAATCAGTGCGTCGACGCCATAGAGGGCGACGCGACGGTAGTCGCCGATGATTCGGCCGCGGCCGTAGGAATCGGGCAGGCCGGTGATGATTCCGCAGCGTCGGGCTGCGCGCATTTCGGGGCTGTAGACGCGGAACACGCCATCGTTATGGGTGGTGCGGTACTGGAAATGCTTTAAGACTTGCGGCGACAGCTCGTAGCCATAGCCTTGGCAGGCTTGTTCCGCCATGCGGATGCCGCCAAACGGGTTGACGCCGCGCTTCAAGGGGCGGTTGGTCTGCAAGCCGAGGATGATTTCCTTGTCCTTGTCAAGATAGCCGGGAGGGTAGTTCAGCAGAGATGAGACCGTCGTGGTATCGATGTCAACCACACCGCCGAGCTCGTGTTCCAGCCGTTTCAGGCGTTCGTACTTGGCGTTCAGGGTGTTGGTTCGTTCGGTCGCACCAGCCAGAAAGGACGCGTCGCCTTCATAGGGCGTATAGTTTTTCTGGATGAAGTCGCGGACGTCGACGGCTGTCTGCCAGGCGCCGGGGATAAATGCGGGCATAATCATAAGGCGGCCTCCTTGGA
>JAAZKI010000382.1 GCA_012799905.1 Lentisphaerota bacterium
CCGGACAACGCCAGCGCCGGACAACATCGCGGTTTTTCCCCGTTGACCAGGCAATCGAATCACGAAAGATCGCTCCCTGAGAAAAATTGCCATCACCCCAGTAGCTTTTGCTGCAATGTGCAAATTCCTGAAAGGTCTCCGGCTTCCCGTCCGCATCATAAAAACCAAAAAACCAATTCCTGAATCCCTGCGCCGGCGGATTGCCAGTCTCCGAAACCGCCGCATCCCAGTCGGAGCGGGAATTGGCAAGCGGCTCGAAAAATGCATTTTCCGCACCAAGACTGCAAACAAAAAACAACATGATCAAGACAAAGATGATTGACATAATTCCCCTCGCACAAACTGATTTTACACCTGAAACCGTGAAGTGGCATCCCCGAAAAAGGTCAACACAAATGCAATGTCTTCTGCATTCAAGTCAGTTTTCCAGTAATAATTTCAAGCATTTGCCGTGGGGTTACAACAAGTGGTTCTACTGGGAAATGCTTGACGTTTCCGGTGACGAGATATATTGATTCCGCCTCATATTGGCGAGCGACTTCATAAAATGGGACATCTTTCATGTCCGGCAAGACAACTCCGCTATCAATGGTTTCGATCAGCTCGCCGAGGGCGCATAATTCATCAATCAACTCAGTGACCAAAGAAGCATCGAATCCGAATTTTTCGCGACGTAGGACCGAGTCATATTCTGCCAATATATAATTGTTGAATACCGGGTTCACGGTGCCGTCTAGGATATATTCCATAACAAGCACCGCCGGGGCATCGTCTTTCTTGGACAGCAATGCAGACACCAGAACATTGGTGTCGATAACCGCATGGCATTTCATTGTTCTGCTCTTGCCTTGCTGATTTCAGCATTGATTTCTGAAAGGGATAATCCAGCGACTCCGGATTGTTTTGCCTGTTGCCTTAGCGCCTGAAAGGCCCCCTGCGGTTTATTTGCCCTAGGTGTAGCAGTGATTTCAAAAGGAATCCTTCGTTCCCTGACAACTGCACGGGCAAAAACATTGATTGCAACTGAAGTGCTCATTCCGAATTCATTGCAGATTGCATCCAATTCCCGCTTCAGCTGGCTGTCCATGCGAATACTGAACGTTGCTGTGCTCATAACGACCTCCTGTGTTCGTTTAGCGACCTTCTGTGTTCGTTCTGATATAAAATATAATACATACGGTTGCAATATCAACTTTTCTAAGTGAAAACGAACCTTCAGGAAACCATCAAAATTGTGGTTCTCCGGGGGGGGAGTGCGAAAAAACCAAAGCTTCACTCTCAGCAGCAGCGTAGAAAGACATCAGAAAGCGGTCTGACGTCTCCCCTGTACTTTGGAACTGCCCTTGCGGCAAGGGCTTTCACGGTATAAAGCGGCTCCCAATTTATACCTAAAATCCAGCCCTTACCTTGCTTTTCACCCCCGCGTCGCGCCAGCGCGCAAGAGGGCTTAACGGAAGTCGCACATTTTCCAGACTTCCTCGTCTGTCCATTTTTCCCAGCTCACATGGCCATCGCAAAAGCCATAGACACTGCCGTCGTTGTGGCGGTTGACGACGTAGTCGGTCGGCACGTAGTCCAAGTCAAAATAGCCGTCGTTCGTCGTCGGCTGGGTCGAGCCTTCTTCCAGCAATAGCGGGATGGAAGACGTCCGGTCGATTTCCGACAGTTTGGCGTTACGGGTGTCGGAATTGGCGCCGTAGCTGCAGAGCGACTCTGTGACATCACTGCGGCAGGCATAAACCCTCTCATCATTGACGTACTTGTAGAGAGTACCGCGACTGACGTCAAAATTGCCTGCCGTCGGCACAGGGAAGGCGTCATAGTAGACCCAGCCGCCTTCGCGCCCGGCCCCGCCGCCGCCGTTGGTATAATAGGGAAACTGGCTCTTGTTGTCATCGATGTACATCATGAAAGCCAGCGTCAATTGTCGCACGTTGCTGATGCAGTCCGCTTGCTCTGCTCTTTCCCGAGCCTTGGACAAAGCCGGCAACAATATGGCGGCCAGTATCGCAATGATGGCGATGACGACCAAAAGTTCTATCAAGGTAAACTGACTTTGTTGGTGCTTCATGACCGCCTCTGACTTGAACAGACCCAGACTTAGAATACATTAACCATTGTCATTTCATAATATGACAAACATTCTCATTCCCGCAAATCAAACGGCCATTTTCCGTTCTTTCCCCCTGGATTTGCTATTGCCAGCAGCCAACCCCTTCCTCACCCCACAAGGAGCAGAACACCATGTTGAAAGTCGGCATCGTCGGTCTCGGACGCCTTGGCGGCACTCACGCCAACATTATCGCGGCTCTTCCGGACGCCAAGCTCACGGCAGTCTACGATCCCAAGCCTGAAGCCGCCCAGCTGGGCAAGGAAAAATACGGCATGGCAATCATGGGTTCCGCCCAGGAACTGGTCAATTCACCGCAAGTCGACGCTGTCTGCGTCGCCTCGCCGACCTATTGCCATATTGAAGCGGTGCTGCCGGCTCTCCAGGCTGGCAAGCCGGTCTTCTGCGAAAAACCCATCTGCCGCACCTGGGCTGAGGCGGAACAGATGCTGGCTGCGGAAGCCAAGTCGAAAAGCCGCGTCGCGGTCGGCTTTGTCCGCCGCTTCCATCCTGGCCAGCAAAAATTCGTCGAACTGGTTCGGGACGGTTTGGTCGGCCCCTTGCGCTTCTGCAACGTCGATTTAGTCGTCGGCGCATTCAAACGCCTTCCTGGCGACTGGTTTGCTGATTTTGAGCTTTCCGGCGGCGTCATCCTTGATATGCTCGCCCATCACCTTGACCTGCTTAACTGGAGCTTCGGCGCCCCTGCCCGCGTCTACTGCGAAAGCCTGTTGATGAACCCCTCCCTGCCCGAGCCGAACGACTACGCCTCGGCCACCCTGACCTACAAAAACAACGTCATCTGCAACATCCTTTGCGGCTGGCAGCGCTTTGGACGCTCTGCCAACTGCTATGAAATCTATGGCGACAACGGCTCCCTGACCTACAGCTGGGGCGCCAAGCATATCGTCCACTACCCTAAAGGCGGCGAAAAGCAGGAGATTGCTTTTGAGGCGACCGATGAATCGCCGTACGCCACTGAAATCAAGTCCTGGCTGGCCAGCATCGCCGCTGGGACGCCGCCCAAGGTGACTCTCCAAGACGGCGTTGACAGCCTTCGCATCGCCCTGGCTATGATCACATCCAGCCAGGAAAAACGCCTCGTCCAGCTATAAACAGCGTTTCAGGCCGGGACGCGGAACGCGACGCAACCGCCCCGGCCTTCAATCACTCTTTGCCCTGTCTCCAGGAGTCAACCATGATCCGACGCCTCGGCGCCGCTGTTCTCGCAGCTGTTTTAACCACACTCCCGGCCTCAGCCGCCATCACCATTATCCCGGAAAAAGCCGCCGTAGTCGCCGCAACCAAGGCCGATATCCCGGCCGCAGAAGAACTCATCCTGCACTTAGAGCTGGTCACTGGCTGCAAAATGCCGCTGTTGGCTGCTGACCAAGTCGCTGACGGCGCGTTTGTCTTTGCGGTTGGCACGGCTCCAGCTGGTGCGGCGCCAGCAGCCATTGGCGAGGCTGCCTGGAGCGTCACTCCGCAGAAAGCATACTTCTACGGAGACGGCGCCAAGGGCGCGCGCAACGCTGTGTATGATTTTCTGGAGGATGAGCTCGACGTCCGCTGGCTCAACCGCGATGGCGATATCGCCTATCGCAGCCAGAATCCCCTGGTAATCAACGCCAGCAGCGGCCGTTGGCAGGCCGCGTTCCGCCACTTCGGCATCCGCAGCGGCAAAACCTGGAATGTCCGGCAGCGCATGGGCGCCTATCACGACCCGCCCAAATACGGCCATGCCTTCACCAAGCTCTGGCAGCAATACGGCGCCACCAACCCGGAATTCTTCGCGCTAACCAGGCTGGGCGTCCGCGCACCTGTCGCCAAACCTGGACAGGACCCGAATGACATCGCCGCGTTCACCGGCAAAGCTGCGGAAGCCATCAAAATCTGCGTCTCTTCAACGGCTCTGTACGACCACATCATCGCCCAATGGCAGAAGACCTCAAAGTCGCGCTACGTCAATATCTGCGAAAATGACGGCAACGACGGCTTCTGCACTTGCCCCGGTTGCACTGCCCTTGACGTGAATTCAGAGCAGCCCGCTAGCAACGTCTTCACCCGCCATTACACTGATCGCTATATGCACATGGCCAATGAAATCGCCAAGGCTGCTGTCGCCATCCGTCCTGACGCCCGCGTCGCGACCTACGCCTACAATGAATATGAGACGCCGCCGCGCCGCGTCAAACTCCTGCCCGCCGTCACCGTCGGCATTGTCCCCACCGTGTTTGATGTGGAATCCAGCTTGCAGCTGCTCTAGGGGTGGAAGCAGGCCGGCATGACCGAATTCTTCTGGCGCCCCAACCAGCACTACTATTTTGACGGCGCCCGAATGCCATTTGGACTGGAAAAACATTTCTTCGATCTCTTCCAGGCCATCCGAGTTCACCAGCCGACCGGCTTTGACTATGACGCCCCCGGCTCCAACATCTACTCGGAATTCTCCTACTACGTCCTCGCCAAGGCCATGCAAGAGCCGGACAAGCCCTTTGAGCACTGGGAACAGCACTTCTTGCAAGCCTATGGCGCTGCTGGGCCAGCTGTCGGCGCTTACTATCGTCACTGGCGCGGACTGTGGGACGCCAAGTTCGGCCCACAGCTCAAAGAAATCCTCGTCAAAGGCAAAGTCTTCAACTTCGCCCGCGGCGTAATGTGGAACTTAAAGGACTTCTACACGGAAGCTGATTTTGACACGACCGACGCGCACCTGGCCGAAGCAGCCGCCCAGAATTTGCTGCCTCGGGAACGAGCCCTCGTTGACAAGCTCCGCCTCGCCAACGCACATTCACGGCAAATTTTCCTGGCCGTCGCCCGTCCTTCGGACGACAATTCCCTGGCCCTGCTGAAATTCCGCCGCGAGCACGGCTTGGAGGAATTCCCGCATAATGAACAGTATTGGGGCGATGTCACCGGCGTGCGCCGCGTGGAGCAATTCAAAGACTTCACCCCGCCCTACTTGCGCACCCCGCTGTTCTGGTCGTTCCGACTGGACCCCAAAGACGAAGGCCAGGCGCAGCAGTGGTTCAAAACCGCGCCGGCTGACTTCCGCAAGTGGGACAAGATGCCCACCAACGGCAACTGGGAAAACCCAGGCCGACATTACACTTATCCGTCTCCAGAAACCCGCGCTCTGACGGCTAACTACGACGGCATCGCCTGGTATGCCACCACCGTCACCATCCCTGCGGATTGGCAAAATCGCGATGTGCTCCTGTATTTCGGCGCGGTTGATGAATCCTGCTGGATTTATGTCAACAACAAACTAGCCGGCGAACACCTGTTTCGCAACCGCGATGACTGGACCACGCCATTCACTATCCCAATCAACGATGTCATCGACTGGAGCAAACCCGAGCAAACCGTCATCGTCAGAGTCGAAGACAAAGCTGGCGCCGGCGGCATTTGGAAACCCGTATGGCTCGTCTCCAAAGCCCGATGACCAGCAATAACACCATGCCAGACACTGCAACCAGCCCCGCATCCACGGAACCCGACCCAGCCGCTGAACCGGCGTTGTCCCCGCGCTTTGCGACCGAAACGCAGACAGTGGCTGTCCGCGACTTGACATTCCGGCTTTCCATGATTGCAGACCTGGACGCAGCCCTGGACCATTATGTGATCACGTCGCCGACCGATACTGACATGATCCCCTATTTCTCCAGGCTGTGGGAGTCGGCCCGAGCGTTGGCTGAGTATCTGGCTGACCATCCGCAACTCTGCCGGGGACAGGACGTCCTGGAATTCGGCTGCGGATTGGGCCTGCCCTCCATGACCGCGGCCAAGCTCGGAGCTCGCTCCGTAACCGCCACTGACTACCACCCTGACAATGAACCCTACCTGCTGCAGAATGCCGCCCTCAACCACATTTCCACTATCACCTATCATCGGCTCGATTGGCGCAATCCTGACTTGACCGGCAAGTTTCCACTGGCCTTTGGCAGCGACCTCATCTATGACAAAGACATGGTCCCCGCCCTCGTCGACTGCGTTGACCGCTTCACCGCCGCCAACGCCAGCTTTATCCTCGCAGACCCAGGCCGAGCTGCTCTCCAGCAGACCGCCAATATGCTGCAAGAACGACGGTTCCACCTCGACATTAAAGCCACTGACACTATATTCCTGCTCGTTTTCACCCGCTAACAAGGAGTTGTCCCCATGATGCCTTCTCGCAAACACCTCTTCCTGGCTCTCAGCCTGGCAGCGGCGGTCTTCGGCCTGAATCTGCGCGCCGAGGTCAAACTGCCTGCCGTCTTCGCTGACCACATGGTTCTCCAGCGCGAACAGCCCATCCCGGTCTGGGGCTGGGCCAAACCAGCCGAAAAAATCACTGTCAGCCTGTCGACCGCACCGACCGCAGTCACCGCTGAGACGACCGCCGACCAGAACGGCAGCTGGCTCGTC
>JAAZKI010000193.1 GCA_012799905.1 Lentisphaerota bacterium
AACTTGCGCGCGCAAGTTATAGTTGAATTTCTGCTTTTGCTTATTCTTTTTGATGCCTGTTCACCCTTCTTCAAGCTTCGGCTATGTCTGAGTTGCCGTCATTGCGTTCTCTCTCTGTCCTGCTTGTCCTGCTCGTCGTCCTCGGCGCTGCTGCTCTTCCGGCGGCGGAAAACGAAAACGCGCGTCAGCAATGGCTTGACGCCTATTTGTACATAGAACGCGCCGACCGTTTCGCCAGCGCCGGCGAAAACGCCAAGGCCCTGGCCGATTACCAGGCGGCGCGCCTTCGCCTGGAAAAACTCGCCGCTGACTTCCCGCAATGGAACGCCCCCATGATCGCCTACCGGCTGGAGTACTGCCGCACCCGCCTGGATAAGCTGCAAACTCAGCCGGATGATGGCGACGTCGGCCTAAACCGTGACGAACTGCTCAAACTGCTGAAGGAGGAACAAGCCCGCAACCTCCGCCTCAGCGCTGAAATCGACCGCCTGCGCCAGACGCCCCTGCCAGCAGAATCCGTCCAGCCAAGCCAAGCGCCAGAGCCCGCAACTCCGGACCACCGCCTAGCCCTTACCGCTGCCCAGCTTGACGCCGACCGACTGGCCCGGGACAATGCCCGCCTGCAAGAAAATCTCGCCAAGGCTCTTGAGCGCGCCCAAACCGCCGAAGCTAGCGAAATTGCCTGGAGAAAAGCCGCCGCAGGCGCCGAAAAAATCCGCTTGAACCTCGCCGATGTCCTGCTCCAGCGCGATGCCCTGGCCGAAGCCGTCCAACAGGCCGAACTCGACCGGCTGGACCGCGACAGCAAAATCAACGTCCTTACCCAGCAACTGGCGGACGCGGAGCGCCGGGCTCAAATCCCGCTCAATCACCGGGCAAATGCGCCGGGCTTCAATCCAGATGAATGGCGGCGGCAGGTGAATGCCCTGGAGCAGAAAATCGCCCCGTTCCTGGCTCGGGAAGAGGAAAACCGACGCCAGGAACAAACGCTCAGCCAGCTCAAAGCCAAGGCCTGGGCCGTCGAAAACAACGGTGATGTCGCCAGCGCCGCCCGCTATTGGGCCCTGCTGGCCGAAAAGTTGCCGACCGACCCCATGCCCGCCCTCCGGGCAGCCGTCTGGTATGGCCGCTTGGCCGACAATGACAACGCCCGCGGCTGGGCAGACCAGTTTTTTCAGCGCTCTTTCCCTGATTCCAACCAACTTCTGCTGCTGGCCTCCACCATGTTAGAGCAAGGCCAATGGGAACGCTCCTTGGCCCTGGCCGCCTGGGCAGTGGCCCAAGCACCGGACAGCGCTGACGCCTGGCACACCCTCGGCGCCGTCTTTGTTTCCGCAGCCCTCCTGACGCCGGGCGAGGCTCAATTCCGCCACGCCCTTGACTTGAACCCAAAACACGCCCCCAGCCTGTCTGCCCTCGCCGTCCTCCTTGCCGTCAGCAAACCACCGCGGCTGCAAGAAGCCAAAACCTTCTATGAACGCGCCATCGCCACCGGCAGCCCGCCGGAACCGGCCCTGGAAACCATCTTTGCAACGCTTTCCGGAGAGCAATCGCCATGATTTCCCGCTGCCAAACCACTACCCTTGCCTTGGCCGCCTTCCTTATGCTGACGTTCGCCTGGACCGCCCTGTCCGCGCCGGTCGACCCAGGCGCTGCCAGGGCTGAATGGATGACCGGATTCGTCAAACTGGAGGCTGCTGACAAAGCCGTCGCTGATGACAATGTGATGGCCGCCCTGCCCCTTTACAAGGAGGCCTTGACTATTTTCGAAGGCGTCCGGCGCAAATACCCGCAATGGAACCCGTCGCTGCTGAACTACCGGATCAACTATTGCCAGCAGAATATTGAAAAACTAGAAAGTCGGATTCAAAGCAGCGCCAGCGCGTTGTCGCGAGACGACCTTCTCGCCCTCAGCAACAAGCAAGCCAAGGAACTCCAG
>JAAZKI010000180.1 GCA_012799905.1 Lentisphaerota bacterium
CCGACGCCCTTGACATCGACTGCAGCTCCAACGTCATCATCAGCAACTGCGACATCGACGCTGGCGACGATTGCATCGCCCTGAAATCCGACACGTCCCGCCTCGGCGAGGACAAGCCTTGCGAGCGCATCGTCGTCTCCAACTGCATCTTGAGTTCATCGGCCTGCGCCATCCGTCTGGGCTATGAAGGCGACGGCATCATCCGCGACTGCGCCTTCAGCAACCTTGCTATTCACAACGCCAAAAACGGCATTGACATGCTTTCTCTCACCCCGGTTAAGCGGTCTGATTTCAAGCGTGGCACGCCCATTGAAAGCATTGCTTTCAGCAACATTGTCATGCGCGACGTTGCCCGGCCCTTTTTCATTTGGGCTGGCACTGAGCCAGGCAGCCCCAATCCTTATCGGGCCCACGTGCGCGGCCTGACCTTTTCGGCCATGGAAATCCACACTATCAGCGGCAGCTTCATCGGCTCGCTCGATGGCGCCGCCATCACTGACGTGACCTTGCGCGACATCCGTCTGCACTTGCAAGACCACGTCTATTTCCAGGATGTTGTTCCCGTCGAATACCCCAACATTTGGGCTAGCGGTTTTATGCCTGACGCGCTTCGGCTGCATCGCGTTGACAACGCTGTCCTCGACCAGGTCGCCATCCGCATTACTCCTCTGCCTGGACGCTCCGCGCCCTACGGCCATTGCCTCCGCTGGAGCCAGGTCAATAACTTCTCCCGCGACGGCGCCCAACTCCCAGCCAATGGCACTATGCTCTGAGGTGGAGTGCGGCGATGCGGGGATGCGTGACAGCACTGAGCCGGAATTATCGCTGTCCACGCATCCCCGAACACCTTTTCGCTCTTATGCCTGACACAAGGCAGACTTCTCCAAGGAAGTTACAGCGCGTGTGCCACAGCCCAAAGAAACCCAAATGCAGAAACGCTATTTTTGCAAAACGGGCTTGACAAGCGCCCTGCATGTTGCTATAATATGCAGAAACGACGTTACAGCGTTTTGCGAGGGTTCTCATGAGGGTGAAAATAAAAAATATAGCAAGCGTGCAGATGGGATACTCCTTCCGTTCACGTCTTGAGGCTGTTGCGGATGGCAGTGTTTCGGTTATCCAGATGAAGGACCTTCGCAGCGACAACACGGTCAGCTGTGATGATTTGATCAGCGTTGATTTGAATACCGTAAAAGCGCACCATCTCGTCCAGAGAGGCGACCTGATCTTCCGGTCGCGGGGACAGGTGACCACGTCTGCGGTTCTTCTCGAAGCCCCGGGCAAGGCTGTTGTCGCTGCCCCTTTGTTGAGGATAAGGGTGACGAGGCTGGATAAGGTTTTGCCTGAATACTTGAATTGGTATATCAGCCAACGGGAGGCGCAGGCTTTTTTGGCCAGCCGAGCTAGGGGCACAGTTCAAAAAATGATCAGTAAAGAGACGATTGAAAACCTGGAGGTGGCGTTGCCCAGCCTGGAAGCACAGAAAACCATCGTTGATTTAGCCGTGCTCTCAGCGCGCGAGCAAGCCCTGTTGCATGCGTTGGCTGACAAGCGTGAACAATTCATGTCAGCACTGCTCATGCAGTGCGCGACCACAAAAAGGAGAGGGAAATAATGGAACCACTAAACACACAGAATGCCTAGGGTGGACTACACGTCCACAGCCTATTTTTTAACCACGAAAACCACGAAAAAGCACGAAATTTTTGTTTTTGGGTTGCTGTTGTAACCCCTGAATACACTGAAACTTGTAATCAGCACAATTAACTACCCGGAGTTCGGACAAGTTGCGGAGCGAGGCACCCAAGGTAAAGCACTTTAGTGGACAGTGGACAATGGACAAAAGTGGACGTTAGTGGCAGTGGACGTGGACGGAAATGGACTTTAGTGGACGGTGGAGCGAAGATTAGTTTTCCGGAAAATCTTTCCCGAAAAACAAAAAGTTGGTCGATAGTAGTACGGAAATTTCTTTTTATTGTACGAGGTCTTGTGATGAGTACTTGTAGTACAGAATCTACGTTGACGTATGTCGTACTGGCGGCCTTCAGGCCGCCCCCCAGCCTCGGAGAGGCGCAACCATGAGTAACCCCAGGTGAAGCGAAGCGGAACCTGGGGGTAGATGCCCCTAAGCCTGAGCCTCGGAGAGGCGACACATAAGCGCTGATTTGAAGAAAATCTTTTCCAAAAAACAAGAAGTTGGCTGACAGTAGTACAGAAGGTTTTTTTAGGGGAGGCTGTGGGTGGGCTATTCACAAATCCGCGTACAATCTCTTTCGCTAAAACAAAAAACCCATAAAAATTTCCATATATTCCGCGTATTCCGTGGTTAAATTAGGAGTATTGTCATGAACCAGATTGATCAAAAAGATATCAACAATGCGGCATGGGCGGCATGCGACACCTTCCGGAGCGTTGTTGATCCAGCGCAGTACAAAGACTATATTCTCGTGATGTTGTTCTTGAAATACATCTCCGATGTCTGGCAAGACCACTACGAAGAATATCGGCAATTGCATGGCGATGACGACGTCCGCATCCGCCGCAAGCTCGAACGCGAGCGTTTTGTTCTCCCCATGGTGCGACTCAGCGAAAAACATAACGAAACTGGCATTGAGACGCTGCTGGATGAATTCCCCGCCACCTACTCCAGCCTCTACGAACGCCGTTCCGCCGCCAATATTGGCGAGTTGATCAACATCGTACTCGACCACATTGAAGAAAGCAACAAGAGCAAGCTCGAAGGCGTCTTCCGCAATATCGACTTCAACAGCGAGGCCAATCTCGGGAAAACCAAGGATCGCAACCGCCGTCTCAAGCAGCTGCTGGAGGATTTCAACAAGCCGCAGCTTGATATGCGTCCCAGCCGGGTCGCCGAGGACGTCATCGGCAACACCTACATCTACCTGATTGAGCGCTTTGCCGCCGACTCCGGCAAAAAGGCAGGCGAGTTCTTTACCCCACTCAAAGTCAGCGAACTCGTCGCCAGACTCGCCGCGCCCAAGCCCGGCGACCGCATCTGTGATCCGGCCTGCGGTTCAGGCGGACTCTTGATCCAGGCCGCCCACGAAGTGGCGCGCAATGCCGACAGCGCCCAAGCAAAGCGCGACTTCGCCCTGTTTGGACAAGAATCCAACGGCAGCACTTGGGCGCTTTGCCGCATGAATATGTTTTTGCACAGCTTTGACAGCGCCCGCATTGAATGGTGCGACACCCTGAATAGTCCGCTTTTAGTTGAAAATGACCGCCTGATGAAATTCAATTGCGTGGTAGCCAATCCGCCCTTCTCCCTGGATAAATGGGGCGCAGAAAATGCCGAGAGCGATCAATACAACCGTTTCTGGCGCGGCGTACCGCCTAAGAGCAAAGGCGACTGGGCCTTTATCAGCCACATGGTCGAAGTCGCTCTGGAAAAAGAAGGCCGCGTCGCCGTGGTAGTTCCGCATGGCGTGCTTTTCCGAGGCGCAGCCGAAGGCCGTATCCGCCGAAACATGATTGAAGAAAATTTGCTTGATGCGGTCATCGGCCTGCCTGGCAACCTGTTCCAGACTACTAATATCCCGGTGGCAATCCTGGTGTTTGACCGCTCCCGCGAAAAAGGCGGCGTGCGAGAGGAGTGCAAAAACGTCCTTTTCATCGATGCCAGCCGTGACTTTGTCTCGGGCAAAAACCAGAATACCCTCGCTAAAGAGCATATTGACAGCATCATAGCGGCCTACACTGCCCGAACTGACGAAGAAAAATACGCCCACGTGGCTGACGTCGCCGAAATCAGGGAAAACGACTTCAATCTCAATATCCCCCGCTACGTAGATACCTTCGAAGAGGAAGAGGAAATCGATATCGACGCAGTCCAAGCAGAAATAGACGCACTGGAAAAAGAGCTGATAGAAGTACGGGCGAAAATGGCGGAGAAGCTGCAACAGATTCAGAGGTAACCACGGATGGACGAGCCTGAGGCAATTAAGGAAAAAATCTATCTGATTCGTAATCTGCAAGTTATGCTGGATAAAGATATAGCCGCACTTTACGAAGTGAAGCCGATTCGATTGCGTGAACAGGTTCAACGCAATATCGAGCGTTTTCCTGAAGATTTCATGTTTCAGCTAAGCGAATCCGAGGTCGATTTCATGGTATCGCAAAATGCGATACCTTCCAGAAAACATCTTGGTGGTTCTCTACCCTATGTTTTCACGGAGCAGGGTGTTGCAAGTCTCGCAGGCGTTTTGAAAAG
>JAAZKI010000126.1 GCA_012799905.1 Lentisphaerota bacterium
AAGCAGATTTTCGAAGCAATAAGGCCGGCCTGCGCGAACGCAGGCTGTGAAAAACGCCTTTTTTCAAAAAATTGAATTCTTCAATCAGCGAAAATAACGACGCGACTTTCACTTCACGGATTCAGGAATGATTGAAATAATTGTTTTGTACTGCCGCTTCAAAAATCTTGTGCGAGAATTCTTGTCGCATGACTGGCACAAGCTCGGAGAAAATCTTCTGTTGCGTTCCACTTCCCCAGTTGGCGTACATGGAGATTCCATCTAAGTATGGCAGGAATCGTCGCAGCAGATCGGGTTTGGCATTCATAGCATCCATCAACCAGACCATCGGGCCGAATTTCTCTTCCACTGCCGCAAACACCTCTTGCAGCTTTTCCGGGGCATGTCCGCTGGCGGAATACATGACAATAACCGGGCGTCCATCGAGTTTGTAGAGATTCGGGTGCGATAGCTCCGCTTGCAAGGTAGTGAAGAACTTGACCGTGTCAGCCACAATATTATTGCCATGCATACCCAGGAAGAAGACGACTTTGCGCTGATTGCCGGCTGCCTGGAAGCCCTCGAATACAGCTCGGAAAACGTTGTAATACGGAGCATTTACAGAGCTTTCCAGCTGAATGCCATTGATGCCATAGACTTCAAGTTCTTTAGCGACTTCACACCACATTGCCGCTCCGCCCGGATAACGGCGCATGGCCACATCAGGGCCTCCCAGTGATTCTCTCCGATCCTTATTCGGCGGCCACCAGGGATTGGCATGCACCCAGGCGGTTTGCCAATGCCCGCTTTTATTGAAAGAAAGGCGAAAATCATTTTTCTGGATGTCTGCCGCATTGACGCTCCCGGTCAGCATAATTGAAAGCATCAACCATGCAATCAGGGCGCAACCAACTGCATATAATCCGTTACGGCAGCAAACGATTCCGGGCATTGTCATTTCTCCTGCATTAAAAAGTCATTCCCAAAACACACCTAAACTTTACCCTTGCATAAACTGAATACTATGAACGCCGGACGTCATTTTTACAATTCGGCGGACAAAGAAAAGACCGCTGCCAAGCGCTGCATCAACATGCCTTGCCGCGCCGAGCTTCTTTTCCTGATGCCAGATACGAGAAGCGGTCATTTCGGCTGTCGCCAAAATGACCGCTTCTGAATGTCGTCTTTTCTGCGCTTTTCCAAGTCGCAGGCTAATGGTAATGCGCTGGGGCGCCTGCTCAATCGGCTGTCAGCGCCTTATCAATCTCCAGGAGCGCGGCGCAGAGTTCGCCATGAATGTCCTCAAAGGGCAGCCGTCCCACAATCAGAGGCACTGTATCGGCGGCATACCCGCCGCGACTGGCGCAATGCCTGTCCGTCGCATAGCCCAGCGAGTCATTGCACAGTCCCATCACCAGGGGAATCGGTGACCGAGCCGCAGCCACCACATCGTTCTTGATGGCCTGCATCACCTCAAACGGCGTACCCAGAAAGGCGACCGGTCCCAGCCGAATGCCTTGCAGCGGCGCTGTCACCTTAGGCTCGGCGCCGGACTGCAAAGTGTTCGTGATCCGCTCAATGCCTTCCAGCTTCACGACAGCCATCCGCACCGCCCGATCCGCATCATCGGCATCAGCCCGATTGACGATCGCCTCCTGCTCCTGCCGGAGTTCTGCCAGACGCTCCAGCGTGAACGACTTCCGCGCCGTGAAGTCAACATCGAGCAGCACGGTTGCCAGCGATTCCACCTCCATGTCCTTGCCTTCACGCAGACCATGCCGCACCGCCCGCGCAAAACGAGCCGCGATCACGTCCAAGGCCAGCAGCGCCTCCTGTTCAGGCTTATGCACGACGCAGCTGTTGACATCGCCTTGCGCGCCTTGCAGGAAAAGCCCTACGGAACCGGGCATCTCCCGCATCAGGCAACGCATGGCCACCCCGGGATAGTCGCCGTGGATGTAGCGCGTCTGGGCGCAGCAGACCACTGGATGACAGCCAAAATAGGCCATAAAACCGGCCAGACGATTGCCGGCAGCGACAAATTGCAGCACTGTGCACGTAGTGTCAGTGCGCTCCGGCATGGCTGGACGCCAAGTTTCGGGCAGCACGTCTTCCAAAGGAGGGCTATCCTTGTCATACTCACGGTTCAGGCCGATGCCTTCGCAAGGAACAGTCGCCACCTTGGCGGTCACTTCCTCCAGGCGTTCAAGGGCATCCAGCCCGGCTTGCGCAATTTTATAGGGCAGAATCCTCACATAGACCGGGTCTGACGCTCCCCAGCCAGTATACGTCCGCACCGAGGGGCCAGAGTGCGTATGGCTGCAAGCAATCATGATGTCCGCCGGCGTCAAGTCCGGGCGTTGAGCCGTAATCACGCTTTTGGCGAGGTCAGCGATCTCGCGGGGAACGCCAATCAGGTCGCAAGAGATCAGCACGACTCGTTTCCCCGCCACTTCGAACGCAGCCGCCCGCGCCTCAAGGAAGTCGCGGACGCCGATTGAATGGCGGTTCAAAAAAGGCCCGAATCCGCATAATTCCACGCCGACGCGGGGCGTGATGTTCTTGACCGCAAAGCCGGCTTTCATGCCTCCAGCTCCTTCCTGTTGTCGCTGATTTTACGGATGATCTCAGCCGTGACAACGGCCGCTTCCTGGTAGTACATCGTATAATGAATCATGGAGAAGGCGCGGGTGCACAGGTGATCACACACCGGGCAGCCGCCGTCCGCTATCCGGTATTCTCCGGGTTGCATATTGAACAACAGGTGCTTGTACACCGGCCCGTAGGTCGCGCCAAAGCTGCGCCCTTCGGCTGCCAGCGCTGCTGCGAGCTTCTCACGCGGCACCTTGTCCCAGCTCGGGCCGTCAAAAAACAGCATCAGGCCGTAGTAGCCCTGGCGGGTCGCCAAGCGTCCCGGCGCCTGCAAGCGGAAGCCGTCAATGTCCCGCGTCAGTTCCGCCAAGGTATTGTAAAATTCCTCATACTTTTTGAGCAAGGCTGACAATCCCGGCAATTGCTCATGCAGAATCAGAGCCGGAATCGCCAAGCCTCGGTAGTTGCGGCACATCAGGCCGGCTGGCGGCGGCGTCCCGGCCTTGCCCTGCTCGTCATAGCGGGAATAGCCGATGTGCTTGAAGCGGTACAGGCGTTCGGCTAAAGCATCGTCATTAGTCAGGCAAATGCCGCTTTCCCCGGCAGCCAAGGTCTTGGACTGCTGGAAGCTGAATGAGCCGACAGCTCCCCAGGAGCCGACTCCGCGCCCTTTCCACATGCCGCCCTGCATGTGGGCGCAATCCTCGACCACGGCGATGCCATGCTTGTCAGCGATGGCCAGAATGCGGTCCAGGTCAGCGATCGTGCCATACAGATGCACTGGGATCACGGCCTTGGTGCGTGGAGTAATCGCCGCCTCGAACGCGGCCGGGTCCAACGCCATCGTGCTGGGTTCCATGTCGGCAAACACTGGAATTGCGCCGACATAGCGTATTGACATCGCCGTTGCGATCCAGGTGAGTCCCGGGATAATCACCTCATCGCCAGGACCTACCCCGAGCGCGGCCAGCGCGGCTTCCAGGGTCACCGTGCCGTTCATCATGAAAATGCCGTGCTTGGCGCCTTGGTACTCGGCAAAGGCTTTTTCAAAAGCCTGCTCGCTGGGGCTGTTAAAAGACCATTGGCGCGACAGATACAGCTCTTTGATCTTCTCGGCCGTCTCTTCGCAGACTGGCGGCCAAGGCAGAGTTTTCAACGTACCAGGAGTGATGACCGGCGTGCCGCCGTTGACAGCTAAGATACCCATGCGCGTTCTCCTCTATAAGTCACGATTATGCTGCTGCTTCGACTGCGCCAACCAAGCCCAGTCATGACAAGCATAGATAACTATAAAGCAGAAAGAAACGCGCTGCAACCCGGCAAGAGCGGCCTTGTGTTGTCCAAAAGTATCATTTTGTTGTTCAAATCCACTCAACCTGCAACTGCCGGCTGTCAACCAGGCGCTTCGGCCGCATTTTAGTCAAGACTGATCAGCATAGCGGCCGGCAATCTTGGTGTTGCAATGCGGACAGCGACCGCGCTTCACGGCGTTGGACTGGACAGCATACCCGCGACGCGAAATCATAACCACGCCGCAGCCCGGGCAGAAAGTGTCATCGTGGGTGTCAGCGCCGCTGATATTGCCGGTGTACACGTAACGCAATCCAGCCCGCCGCCCGTGCGCGACCGCGGCCAACAACCGCTCTTTCGACGTGGCGCGCGGCTCAGCAGGCATGCGATATGCGCTGAAATACGCAGACACATGCCAGGGGATGTTGATGTCAAGGCCGGCAATAAAATCGACTATCTGCCCCATCTCCTCGTCACTGTCGTTGAAACCTGGCACCACCAGCGTCGTCAATTCGACCCACTTGCCTTCGCCATGCCAACGTCGAATCGCGTCCAAGACCGGCGCCAGACGCCCGCCCAGTCTGCGGTAGCCTTCTTCGCGGAAACATTTCAAGTCGATGTTGATTGCATCAGTCACCGGGATCAGCCGATCCCAGGCTTCCTTAGAGCCAAAGCCATTGCTGACAAGGCAGCCTTTCAAGCCAACGTCTTGACCTCGCGCAAGCACCTCGGCTGTCCATTCCACGCTGACCAACGGCTCGTTGTAGGTAGAAGCGATGGCTCGGCTGTCGTTTTGCACGGCCAACTCAACGATGCGTTTCGTCGAACACTCTCGCGCCGTTCCCAGGGCTGCGGGGTCCTGGCCGGCCTGCGATGTCTCCCAATTCTGGCAGAACGGACAATGAAAATTGCACCCCAAGGTGCCAAAGCTGAGAACTGTCTCACCCGGGAAAAAATGATACAGGGGTTTCTTTTCCATGGGGTCGACTGCCAGGCCGGCGATGATGTCCCGAGGAACGCAAAGGCTGCCGTCCACGACCTGGCGTTGGCCGCACCGGCCAGTCTTACCTTCAGGAATGCGGCACTGGTGTGCACAGGCCAGACACTGCCCGCCACCGTCAGGCGACGGCTTGAACAAAACTGTTCCAGGTTGATTTGTCATTTCTTATCCTCCCAATGACCTGTCAGCGAGCATTCTGGCACGACGCCCGAACTGAACACCATAATTATATTCACGCTCATACATCAAGGCTCAAGTCACCGCTCAAATGGAAATGACTGCCGTCCATTTCCAAGGTGAATTCGCGGTCTGGGAAAACATCTTTCAGAGCTTCCGCCAGAAAGATTCCCGCGTCTTTAAGCATGGCTTGCCGAACTTTGTCAGAAACCGGCTCTGCCGACGCGGTCCGCATCTCAATGATATATCCCGGTCCTTTCTGACTGGTATAACCCATAGAAAATTTAGCATCAATGCTGAACAGGCCATCATATTTGGCATTGGCGGTCTGGCCTTGTTCAGGGCGGTTCGGGCGCAGGCGAAACGACCCGCCGTACTTTGCCTCCAATTCGGCGTCGACCTTATCAAGCGCTTGTCGCAGTTGGCGCTCCCATCGTTCTAATGCAGTTAATGTCACACTCTCACTCCCAAAACTCGTACACTTCCTCTGGCCTCGCAAGCCATCCCGAATCATGCCAGAAGTGTACTATATCGTATTTCCCAAAAAAGACAACGCGGACAGCTCACCGTCCACGAAAGTCCACTAACCCTCTTCTGTGTCGGCTGTTGACTATCTAGGCGGCTCAAAGGCAATGCTGCCGAAGTTGTCGATATCCGCATAGCCTTTTTCCAGGACACTCCAGCAGCTGTGTTCGATCGGATGAGTCAGAGTCGATTGGCGTGTGCGGCAAACATTAAAGAGACAGCTTTCGGTGTCTTTGGTCAGCCCCAGCCAGGAGAGCGGAATGCTGATGTAATAATGCCCCAGAGCAATTTTCTGTACCCTGACATCAGTTTCGCGGACGAGCCCGCCGTTCCGGTAGCAGGTGATTTCACCGGTTTCCCCGACAATCACCTGGCGGTAATCCCGGGAATTTTTAGGGCAGCCCCAGACTTCGATCTCATTGCTGCTGTCCTGATCCTTATATTGCACGACAGTGTGGAGGTGCTCCGCATCTCTTGCCAGCCGAAAGCTGGTAGAGAAAGCCGGCAGGCCGCGATGCTGGATCAGGACAAAATTTCCGCCGGAAGCTCCCTGTGCCTGGAGATTTTCCGGGGTAACCTCCTGGAGAAAGGGAACCTGCAATGAACGCGGTTTCCGCAGTTCCTGGAAAAAAGTTGTTTGATTGACAGCAATGCATTCCGGGGCGCTGGCTCTCTGATTGCAATGCTCCAGCGTCAGTTTCAGCAGTCGCCCTGGCATCAGAAAGCTGGTTGCAGCCGTCAAATATACCTTGCCGCTCCAATTTGCCGGAGCATATCTCTCCAAGTCCAGGGTAAAATGCCGCTCGCCTGGCTGGTCCAGCCAATTGCCCAGCAAATAAATTTCCTCCGCGCTTTTTTGGCTGCCCCACGGATGCATTCCCGGAGCAGGCTTGCTGTGCAGGACGCCCATACTCAGGGCAACTCTGGAAAACCCCTGTGGGGTCTGATAGTCAAGCATCAATCCGGCAAATTCGGTTGGACTGCGCCTGTAGCGATTGACGTGGCCCCGTTCAATCCCGCTGTTGACATTAAAGGTGTGTGACAGATGCAGCTGGACCTTTTTGACGTTTTCCAGCAAAAATGCAGCAGCAGCATGTCCAAGGTAGTCTTCGATCCGGTTGGAGGTGCCGCATTCCAACGTCAGGGTGGCAGGGTCGGCATCGGCGATGAATGGCGCCAAGCCTGGCTGCACGCCGCTTTCATTGCGCCAGCGGTACTTAAACGTCCGCGCTTCTCGGACAATGGCGCCATCAAGAGCAACCTCTGCCGGGGTAGAGTCGCTTTCTGCAGGAATATAAGGGATTGCCGGCACTTGCATGGCCGGGGTCGGTTTGCCAGGCTTGACGGCCAGTTCAACCGGTGCTTGCCCTGGCGCGCCGGCTGTCAGCAGCCCGCCTTCGGTATACGGTGGAATTTTCGGGCTGCTGCCGCAATACAGCAGCTGCTCGCCGCGCCGGATGCTGATCAGTCCTTTGCTGCCGATTATTCGGCCATCAGCGACTTCCAAATGTGCGTTTTCAAAAGAATGCTCCATTTTGCCAGCCAGCGAAATCTGATGGGTTCCTTTTTCCAACTGAACCAAAGGATACAGCTTGCCGGCAAAATCAACATATTCGCAGACAACATCCGCCTGATTCACGCGCAATTTTGCATCTGCCGCAAAAACGATGATTTCAGCACGCTCGGCAGCCGAGCTCACCGTCAGCGGGAATTCCTCCCCGGAAATCTGGACAAGCGGCGTCGCAGCATAAAAATAATTCTGCGGCAGGTCATCAATAGCGTAGACTCCTGCCGGAGCAGGACTGACCACCACTTGAGCCATGCAGTCAGTCCCCAGGTTCGACAGCACATGCCGGTACAGGCCAGGATTTTTGCCGGAATACAGCATTTTTGGCGAGGTGATCAAGCCTTCTCGCCAACGGTATTTCCGATAATTTTTCTGCCGGTCTTTTTCGCCGAGCACATATTTGGTAGTCACCTTGTCCTGATAGCGTTCGATGCGGCATTCCCAGATAGACAGATTAGCGGGAAAAGTGCTTAAATCCAGGCTGATTTCGATATCCGGGGCATCGCTGCGATTGATGAAGGAATAGATGGTTTCACTGCCGTTGCGCCTTTGTGAGCAGTAACTTTCCAATTTAGTCTGGGGATCGTTCTTCCAATCAGGGGCATATCGCAGTCCCTGCACCCGTAATGGCCCCTGTTCATGGAGAGCGCTCAAGTAGGGTATCTACCGCAGCCGGAACGGATTCAGCGCCGGGATGAAGCCATTGGCCAGCACACGGTCAATGTAATCCACATTGTCACGCCAGTAGAGGAGGCAGAGCCGGCCGCCGGCGCGGTGATCGACGAAGTTGGCCACAGCCATGGCCATGCCGACAAATTCACGCCAGTTGCGGGGATTGAGTTGGTGCGAAGCCTCAATGAAATTCAGCTCATGATACGGATTCCCGCGAGCATTTCCGAACATGACCACATCTTTTTTCTTCCCCAGATGATACATGCTCTCCCAGAAGTCATTCCAATGATCATCTCGCACCAGGTCCATTTTCTGCCAGTCAATCAGATTGGTTGCTTTGGTTTCATCCAGGTAAATAAAGTCGACGCCCATAGTGTCGATATAGCCGGCCATCACTTCGTTGACCAGATAGTCGATGACTCCCGGACGATTGACCATAGTAGGGAAATTATGGACGAATGTCCCGGGGAACAGGTTTTTATCACGCCCTTGGCGGTCTTTCAGCATAAAGTATTCAGGCCGTTCACGGACAATGGGGGAGAAGGCCATCCCCGAATTCAAAAACATGTAGCTGCCGATTTTGACCCGGGGAGAAAGCGCCTTGATCCTGGCCAGGAATTCCCTGTTCTCCTGGCCGCTGATCTTTCCTCCCCTCTGGCCAGTATATCCGTTGGAGTGGTCATGCCGCCAGACTCGGTAATCCCCCCAGTCGCCCAGGGAATCGGTCAAAACCATGATGTCGCCATCTTTTAACAAAAGATCGAGTTTTTCAATATCGCTCAAATTCCTAAAATAGACGTATGTTCGCACATCTTGCAGCCATTGCGGGCCGGGTTTCAGACTGCCAAGATGCTCATGCACCACAGGGTCGCCTGTATATATCTCATTGATAAACTGAGACCAGGCCCCGGCAAAAGCGACAAAGCAGTCTTCGATGCGGAAGCTCCCTCTCGCTTCAACATCAATGGTGCCCAGGGACATCTCCCAGCCGTCAGGATGATAGTACAGATAATTTTCCTCTTCGATATAATTGGGGATGCCTGACAGCCACCAGGGATACACAAAACGACCGTTCAGCTTAGTCCGGTACTGGGCAAAGCTCCCGGCCGGCGAATCGTGATACAGCAGCATTGCCTTGGTGGTATGCTTGTAAGTGGTGACTTTACGTGCGGACGTAAGCTTGGGCACCGGAGTCAAGGGGCCGATATACCCTGCGCCCAAATAATATCCGTCTTGATAGAATTCCGGCGTGAAAGCGACGCGGGTGCGCGTGGTCAAAAAGACCTTCTCTGCGCCAAGGTTGCGAAAGGTTATTTCACGACGAAGATAAGCGCCGTCTATCCACCAGGTCTTGTCGATTTCAAGGTCAGGCAGACCAGCATTTCGGCAACGGAAAAGGAGTGCATTGTCACGGGTTTCAGCTGCAATGACCTTATCATCTCGCTCAAAGGCTTCCGCATCCCCTTTCCTGCTTTTCAGGAAATAGTGATTTTCAGTCTGAACGACGACTTGGTTCTGTTCTCTGAAAACACTAGTCAGCGCTCCGGTTTTCTGATCGAAGAAAAACCGGTTGCCGCTGGTTTGCAACTGACCGGAAACAGTCATTGCACCGACAAAAACCAAAGCCAGGCAGCATGATATGCGCATTGGCAGCACTCCTTAATCCTCGCCCATATTCTCCGCCCCTAAACGCCCTCTGCCGGCACCATGATTGGCGCTGACCAGGCGTAGCGTCCTTCACGGTCTCGCAGTTGCAGCCTCAGCCAGGCCGGAGTTGCCCTGCGCACCACCTTAATCTGCGCCGTCGTGATTGCGCGGCAGGGTTCGCCGGGTCCCTCCTGGTCTGGCACGGTGACCATGTAGCCGCGGCTGAGGTTAGTCATGCCGATCACTTCCACGCATGGCGAGAAGTCAGCTTCAAACACATCGTCCTTAAAACTAAGTCGAGTGATTTCCGGCCCTTGGGTGGCATAGAACTCCCCGCGTTTCAAGGCCTTCAGCAGCGATGCTGGCGATGCGTCCTTGGCAGCGATCATCGTCCAGCCCTTGAACAAGTCCCGCGGCCGGTGCGTATCGTCAACCGCCACGGCTGGGAGGACGATTCCAGCATCGGACAGCTCATCCCAGACCTGCATATTGTAGGCCTTGCCGATGTAGCGCGTCGCGGTGTTATAGACCTCAATCGCACTCAAATTCTTCAGACTGGCGATTTCCGCTGAGGTGAAACCTGACCAATACGGATGAGCGCAGATGCAAACAGCGCCGGCCTGCACTGCGCGGTCGATGACATCCTGCGCCGGCGCTTCGCGGTCGTACTCGCTGTAATCTTCCGGCAAGCCCACAGCGACAATATGCCAACTGATTCCACGCGGCCCCATGGGGTGCATTTCCATGCCGGACAACAGGGTCATGCCCAGGCCATCCCAAGTCGACACCGGATTGGTGGCATGGTGATCCGTAAAGGCGACTGCGTCGTAGCCAGCCTCGGCATAGTGACGGATCACTTCCTCCGGCGCGAGTTTCCCATCGGAGGTAGTGCAGTGCATGTGCAGCAATGCCTTGTACGTGTTCAGGCGGCGACCATAGAAATCGATCATGTTTTGCTTCCTTTTGGCAATGAATCCGCTACATGTTCTGACTGGGACGCATCCTCCCCGTCAGCTGGCAGTCGGCTGACTATTTTCCAGGCTAAGAACCAGGCGATGGCGCCAGCCAGGACATCCGTCACCGTCCGCGCCCAGAATAAACCGGCGAGACTGTCCGCCCACAAGGCAAGCAGCGACAGTGGAACCATCAGTCCCAGCATGCGCAAGGCCTTGATTGAGGCATCAAGACCGGGATGACCGCAGCCAATCAGCGCAAATCCGGAAAAGCGCTGGATTTCCAGAAAACAGAAGCAGACTGGCACGATGCGCAGCCACAGCACCATCACTGCCTGCACATCAGGGTCCGAGGTGAAAATCGCTGACAAGGGCCACGCAAACACAAAACACAAAACAGCCGCTATACTCAAGAAGAAAATAGCCGCAGCAATGGAAAATTTCAGGCATTGTCGAACCCGCGAATACAGACGTGCGCCGAAATTCTGCGCAATCATCGGCATCAGACCGATTCCCAGCGACATCGAAAACACGAAAGCGATCGATTCCAGGCGACTGGCCGCTGACACGGCCGCCACGGCTTGAACTCCGAATTCGGCTGTAATTCTGGTAATGACAAACGTGCCAAGCGGAAACAGCAACATGCCAAAAATGGCTGGCAAGGCATAGCGGACGATGTTCCGCCAGGCCGCGAACAACTTGGTGTAAGGCATGGCCTGCCAGCGCAACAGCCCTATGCGCGTGAGCACAATCAGGATCAAGCCGGCCGAGGCCATCTGGGAAATGACCGTCGCTATCGCCGCCCCCTTCATTTCCAGCCTGGGGAAGACCCCTATCCCAAAAATCAGCAGCGGGTCCAGAACCACATTCAGCACCATTCCGAAAATCGTCATAGCGCTGGCCGTCTTAGGTCGTCCAGCCGTAATCAGCACTTTGTTGCCCACCATGCTGATGCCAGCCGTGACACAGCCATAAAACCAAACGTCCATGTAGGAGCGCACCAGGCGCAGCGTCTCACCTTTTGCGCCCATCAGGCCAAAGACCTTGTTGGCAGTCAGCACCCCCAGGCAGCCCATCACCAATGACGCACATGCAACCAGGAACAGCCCAGCGGATGTCAAGTTCCGCGCCATGTCTTGGTTGTCGCCTCCCAGCGCGTGCGCCACCGTTGCGATGATGCCCGTGCCAGTGCCATTGAAAATGCAGCCGACCAGCATCACAATCGGAAACGTGAATCCCATTGCCGCCAAAGGCTCGGCGCCACCGAGTTTGCCGACGAAATACGTGTCAGCGATGTTATAGCACGACATGGCGAGGGTGCCCGCCAACATAGCCAAGGCTGTCTTCATCATCGTGGCGCCAATTGAACCACGAGTGTATTCAGCTCGAATCGACCGTTCAGCCATGATAATACGCCGCTTCTTTCCTTGTGTTTCTCTTCAATCGACCGCGCTTCCCCCTGGCGCTGCTCCATCTAGTAAAATAAACGCCCTGCCCCTGTTGGCAACCCGATAGGCCGCGCTATCGCCCGGACGGATGTAATTAGGGGCGAGGGGCGAGGGGCGAGGGGCGAGGGGCGAGGGGCGAGGGGCGAGGGGCGAGGGGCGAGGGGCGAGGGGCGAGGG
>JAAZKI010000285.1 GCA_012799905.1 Lentisphaerota bacterium
GCGATTTTGCCCTTGATGGCCAGGAATGGCTCTTCAGTCACAGCGTCTGGCGGCGTATAGTAGTTGGCGTGCAGGCCATCCCAATCCCGGTTGTGATAGGGGCGAACGATGCGCATGGCGACGTCAGCGCCGGGGGCAGGGCGAACCAGGGCGGCGTCCGCATAGAAGGACATGGGCAGTTCGGGCAGGCCAGCAGCCAACTCGCCCTCTGGCTGGAAATAGACCGGATTGTGCGGGCTGGGCGACACGTATTCGGCCGGCCATTCTTGCAAGGCGAAGGCGGTGCCGTCCTCGTTCAGGCCGGAGTCGCCGGTGGCGATGATGGCGGTGCCTCGGCGCAGGCATTGTCGGACTCGTTCCACCGTTTCCGCGTTAAAGTTGATGTGGTCAGGGAAGACCAGCACCTGGTACTTGTCCCAGGGCGCGGCGTGGGTGACCACGTCAAACTGCACCTTCAATTCTGAGAGCATGCGGACAGCGGCTCGCAGGGACTTGTCATGGCGCAGGGGCGCGCCGGGCTTGGGGAAGACGATGGCGACCTCGGTGCAGTTGACGGCGTCGTCACACCATTCGTCGTATTGCTGGAGGTCGTTGTACAGGGGGCGGATCAGGTCAAAGACTGGCTGGCTGAAGTCGCCGCGCGGGTGGAAGTGGTCGCTCAATTCCGGCCGCATTCCGTGCGCCAGGCCATAGAAGAGGTCGTATTCGAGGCTTTCCGGCTTGCGCAGGCCGCCAAAGTCGCCCCATTCATAGAAGCGGCCGGTCATGTTGAGTACAGGATTACCTTGGGCGACGGTGCGCAGGTAATGGGCGTGAACCGGCAGATAGTCGTAACCGAGGGCAGCGGCTGTGGGTAAACATTCGCATTCCAGCTGGGTGTTGTAGCCAATCATGTTTTCGACCAGGCAGCCGTTGAGAAAGAACAGGGATTCGGGATTGATGGCACGGACTTCTGCGAACAATTCACGTGCCAGCTGCAACAGCGAGGCGCGGGTGAATTGCGTCAGCTGCGTCGGGTCATGGAAGTCGATGCCGCGTTCTTTCATCAGCGTGACGCAGGTCGGGCAGACGCAGGTGAGGGAGTCCATCATGCAGTCAAAGAAAAAGCCGTCCACAGCGTACTTGACCGCTACCTCGCGAGCCATGGCCTTGAGATGGTCTCGGTAAGGTGAATTGTAGCAGACAGCGCGGACGGCCGGGGTGGGGTGGTGTTCCGCTGGGGCCAGGGTGCGGCCGTCCGGGGCGATTCGCATCCACTCCCGGTGCTCCAGAAGTTCCTGGTCAGTCAGGCCGCCATTGAAGTAGGCGCTGATTTTGATGCCCTTGCGGTGACAGGAGGCCACCAGCTGGCCGAACAGGTCAAAGTCAAGCGAGGGGTGGCGTTTGCCGATAGCGGTGTCGTAGTAGGCATTGCCCTGGTTGCAGCGGGCATGCCAGGTGAGGAAGTCAACGCCGCAGGCAACCAGCTGGTCTGTGAAGGCTTCGACGTCAAAGCGCCGGCCGACATCAGGGATGATGGTGCTGGTGTGGAAGTCATAGAACAGCGCATACTTGATTCGTGATGGCATGGGCAGAACCTCCTGAGATGACGTCTGCGGCAACGGAAGCCTTGTAGACCATAGACAAAAATTACGCCTGCAGGCTGCTGGCTTGTGCTGAAGGACAGTCAATGCCAGCAGCCTTTATTGCGGGCATGGTGCGTGTTTTCAGCGGTCGAGGAAGTCCTTGACAGCCGCGGTGCTGGCCGGCCACTTGCGGATTTCGCGGTCGCCGAGGATGACCACGCCGTCAATGACGCCATCCTGCAAGTGCTGGGCGGCCCGGCTCAATTGATAATTGAGCAGAACCGGGGGAGTGCCCAGGTCGGTCAAACCATAGTCATGAATGAAACAGCCCAGCAGAATCTTTTTGCCTGGGAACAGTTTGCGGCACTGCGCGATCTTGTCGTCGAGTTCAAGCAGTTCGTGCTTGAACCAGAACCACAGGTTGACAACGTCAAAATGCGGCATCACACCGGAAAAGTCGTATTGATCGAATTCATGCACGTAGATGACGCCGGCGAGAATCATGTCTTTCTTATGCTTTTTGAGCGCGGCATTGACATCCCGGAAGCGGTCGCCCGGGGTAGCGTAGGAATACTTTTGGCTGTGTTGCATGGAGTCATCCATCAGGCCGCCGATGAGATTGGGGAACTGCAAGGCGAGCCGGCTGGTTTTTTCCGCGCATTCCACGTCGCTTTCCTCCTGAGCGCCGGGAGAGCGGCAATTGCTGGTGACTTGGCAGAGCACTTTGTCGTACTGTTTCAGTTTAGCCAGCATTTTTTCATTGACTGGGCCATAGACATAGACCACATTTTTGGCGTTGAAGTAATCAGCGCCAGTGACCAGTGTGTCCTCGTCAGTAGAGCCGCACCAATAGGGCGTCGGACCACCCCAGAGCCAGAGTTTATCGCGGTCGATTGGCGGTGGCGCCGGCAGGCCGGCAGTCAATTCGGCGACGGCTTCGCCCAGGACCACGTCAAGCTTGTCACTGGCTGGCTTCAGTTCGCGGGCCCAGCGAATTGCTTCCGGCTTAGGCGGACACTGGCCGCCGAGATCGGCATCGGGGTCGGCCGTTTCGCAGGATACGTAGGGGCAACGGGCGCGCAAGGCGGTCTTGAAGGCTTTGAATTCTTCCAGGGCGGCGGCGACCTTGGTTTTCATGGATGGACTCAGGGACATGGCGTCATTACTCCTTCAAACATTAGTTCAGGATACACACGCCGACTTCGCCTCTGCATAAAGCGACTGGCGAGGGAAGCGCGGCGTCGGCAAAACTCTTTGTTCAATGTCATGGACAAGGCGGCAATGTCAAATGACGCCCCAACAAAATTATTTCCTGCCCAGACAATTTTCACCTTTCGCCACAACTGCAATGCTGGCTTTTGCGCTGACATGCCCCGAAAGCAGGAATTTCCGGGAAATGCGCCGGGCCGGTTATCCGTCCTCTGCGCCGGCGGCTATATTACTGTTTTACCTGTCTTTATTTCTTTTCTGGCTGTTGTATGCGACCGTTGGGTCACTAAAAGGAACGTTGAACATGTCGAAAACGAGTACGTATATCAGCACTCGCGGCGGGGTGGCGGGCGTTGACTTTTTGTCCGCAGTCATGATGGGTTTGGCTGACGATGGCGGCTTGCTGCTGCCAGCGGCTCTGCCTGATGTCCGGGAGCGGCTTGACTCCTGGCGCAGCC